>CAZHRL010000073.1:0-5564 GCA_964534815.1 uncultured Dehalococcoidales bacterium
AGGTAGATAATGTCGCCAAGGGTCTTGCCGAGGCAATGGACCTCTGGGCGGGATACTATCCCGGGAAAATCCCCCTAGCCGGTCTTGAGAGCGGCGACATGATTCCACTGAAGTACATGTATCAATTGGTGGAGTTCTTCGAATATTACGAGGGCGGTAAGATTGCCCAGATGCTCCGTGCCGACTACGCCAAGTTCGGCGATGTCTACTGGGTTGGCTCGCATTACTGGAGATGCCCCAACTTGATTGTCTCCAGAGTACCAATTCCAAATGCGGATGCTATCAAGGGAATGAAGTTCCGCTCGTCCGAGGGTATTTCCAGGGCCCTGGCTAAGATGGGAGCCGGTACCATCTGGTGCCCTGGGCCCGAGATTTACACCACCCTTGCTACCGGTGTGGTTGATGCCGTTACCTATTCCAGTCCGGCAGATTCGCTAGCCATGGGCTTCTTTGAGGTCACCAAGTACATGATTACCTATCCGCCTATGTGCGACCATGTAAACGATACCTTTGTGGTCAACGGCACTCTGTGGAACAAGCTGACTCCCGACCTGCAGAGGATAGTGAAGGCAGCCGTAACCGCAGCTACCTGGAGAGGCTGCAACGCTGCTGACATCGAGATCAGCAAGGCGATAAAGACCGCTGTTGATAAATATGGCATAACCCTGCAGGCGTGGCCCGAAGAAAGCGCTGAGAAATATCGCGCTGCCATGGGGGAAGTGCTAGCAGAAGAGCGTGGGCGCAGTCCCGAGGCTGCGGAATTTGTTGACCTGTACTTCGAATACATGAAGACGATTGAATAACCGAACTCAATAGCCTTACGTGTTCCAACCACTATGAGCATCTCCTTCCCTTAGGGGAGGGAGATGCTTTATAGGGTTTGACGACGTTATCACAATTAGGGTATATTGTCGGCAATAGTTTTACATCTTTAGTATTGAGCGTAAATGCTAAGAGCAATTTTGCACGGTATTGACGCCATCAGCGAATGGAGCGGCAAAATCTTCAGTCACCTGCTCCTCGCCGTGATTCTTGTGCTGCTATACGAGATTGGGTCAAGGTATATCTTTAATGCCCCTACTATTTGGGCACACGAGACAACTCAGCATACGTTCGGTGCCTACTCGATACTCGCCGGAGCTTACGTCCTTCTTTCCCGGGGACATGTAAAGGTGGATGTTATTTACATGCGTCTTTCCCAAAGAGGACAGGCAGTCCTTGATTCGATTACATACTTGCTTTTCTTCATATTCGTAATCCCCATATTCGGCTACGGTTTAATACAGGCTATTGACTCTATAAGAATAATGGAAACATCCTTTTCCCCATTTGCTCCTCCCATCTGGCCCCTTAAGACGACGGTGCCGATTGGTGCTTTGCTGATATTACTTCAGGGGATAGCCCACTGGATTCGTGCTCTCAGTATGGCAACCAGAGGTAAGGAAATAGCATGACAGAGTTCTGGGTTCCTCTGGCAGTCCTCTTTGGCGGCCTTTTCATCGGTCTGGCTTTAGGCCTGCCGATGTCATTTACCCTGGGCAGCAGTGCCATAATAACCACCTTCTTTTTCTGGGGACCCAACGCCCTCTATGCCGCCGCGTCCAGCGTCTATGGCATGATGCGTAATCTGGTTCTGGTTGCCATGCCCCTCTTTATCATCATGGCGGCTGTACTGGAAAAGTCCGGTATCGCTGACGCCCTCTATGACGCCATGAGCCAGTGGATAGGTCCGCTGAGAGGTGGCTTGGCTATAGCCACTGTGGCCATCTGCACGGTAATTGCTGCTATGTCTGGCGTAACCACAGCAGGTACCGTCACCATGGGGCTCATTGCTCTCCCGATTATGCTCCGGAAAGGCTACGACAAGACGATAGCCATCGGTGGCATTCTGGCGGGAGGAGCGCTGGGAATTCTCATTCCCCCCAGCGTTAGCTTTATCATCTTCGGTATGCTGACCAGGACATCTATCGGGAAACTTTTTGCGGGTGGACTAATTCCCGGACTAATTCTCTCTCTCATGTATATGAGCTATATTGGTATAAGATGCTACTTCCAGCCACACCTTGGTCCCCCGGTGCCCAAAGAAGAAAGGCTTCCTTTCAGGCAGAAAGTTGTCCTAAGCCGTGGGCTAATTCTGCCCGTTGTCCTTATCGTTGCCGTTCTGGGTTCGATTTTTGGGGGCATTGCTTCGCCTACTGAGTCGGCGGCGATAGGCGCGGCTGGAGCGATAGCCTGCGCTGCTATCAACCGCCGGTTTAGCTGGAAGATGCTCAGAGAAGCCGCTTACCGCACTTTCGCGGTCAATGGCATGATTATGTGGATTCTCTTTGGCGCTATTGTTTATGCCAATGTTTTTATCGCTACTGGTGGTCCCGACCTGATTAAGCAGACTATTCTTGGTTTAAATGTAGCGCCTATAGTCATCATCTTCTTCATGCAAGTGACCTACTTCATCCTGGGATGCCTTATCGATGAGATAACCATGCTGCTGCTCACCCTTCCCGTCTATATACCCATACTCACTGCCCTCGGTTTCGACCCGGTATGGTTCGGTGTTCTCTTTATGGTGAACATGCAGATGGCTTATCTCACTCCGCCCTTTGGCTTTACCCTGTTCTACATGAAGGGCGTAGCCCCACCCCAGGTAACCATCGTGGACATCTATAAATCTGTGATACCCTTTGTGTCGCTACAGTGGATTGGTCTGCTGCTGGTCTTGTTCTTCCCTCAGCTAGCCCTGTGGCTCCCCAATGTGGTCTTTGGGCTCAAATAGCGCTTTTCGCGCTCTTTGTATTTACCATCACCAGATGCCGATGGCGCAGCCGTCTTTACGGGGGTCTGACCCCCCGATGAGGGCTTTCGTCAATGGGTGCACCATAATTGCCTGTCCCCCACCAAATTCCTGCCAATACGGGTCATCCAGTTCGACAATTTGATGTCCCATCTCGCTCAGTTTCTGAAGGGTGCTACGCGGGATGCCGGGTTCGAAACTACACTCGCCGCCCTGAATATAGCGGAATCTGGGGGCGTCTAAGGCGGTCTGCACATCCATGCCAAAATCGATAATGTTAAGCAACACCTGAACATGCCCCTGAGGTTGCATCAAGCCACCCATAACACCAAAGGTGAGAAATAAATTGCCGTCCTTGAAAGCCATAGCCGGTATGATGGTGTGATAGGGTCGCTTGTGAGGTGCAATACAGTTGGGGTGCTCTGCCTCAAGGGAAAACATGCTGCCACGGTTTTGTAAGCATATCCCGGTATCACCAACGACAATGCCAGAGCCGAAGGCGTGGTAAAGGCTGTTAATAAAAGAGATGCTGTTGCCTTCGCGGTCAGTTGCTGCCAGATAAACGGTATCGCTGCCCATATTCGGCACACCTGCCTCCGCAGTTGGATTCGCTTTATCCCTATCAATAAGCCGTCTTCTCTGCCCGGCGTAAGATTTAGAAAGCAGACCTTCTAAAGGAATCTCAACCGAGTCGGGGTCGGCGATGTATCTTCTCGCATCGGCAAAAACCAGTTTCAGCGCTTCAATCAAAAGGTGGAGATACTCAGCGGAGTTATGCCCAAGAGAAGACAAATCATAGCCTTCCAGGATATTCAGAGCGATGAGCGCCACCAGCCCCTGACCATTGGGCGGGCATTCATAAATATCATAGCCGCGATAGTTAGTGCTTATGGGCGCGACCCATTTCGACCTGTAATCACTTAAATCCTGTAAAGTAAGTAAGCCTCCGTTCTTACGGGAACACGCCACGATGGCTTCAGCTATTTCGCCTTGGTAAAAGGCATCACGCCCCTCTTGGGCAAGCTTCCGAAAGGTCTTTGCCAGACCCGGCTGCTTAAAAATTTCTCCCGGCTCAGGCGCTCTCCCGTCCATTAAATAGGTTCGCACCGCATCAGCATTAGTCCTCAGCTTGGCAGAGTTCATCTTCCAGGTATGCCCGATGATTTCAGTAACCGGGAAGCCTTTCTCTGCCAGCTCGATGGCTGGTGCCAGAACCTCAGCCAGACTCATCGTGCCGTACTTCTCAAGAAGGGAACACCATCCATCAAAAGCCCCGGGAACGGTTACAGAATGAATTCCCGTCTCCGGCATTTTCTGGTAACCCAACCCGCGGAGCTTTTCTGGGGTCGCTGCCTGAGGGGCCCAGCCGCTGGCGTTTAACGCCTTCAATTCTCTGGTCTTGCTGAGATAGACCAGAGCAAAGGCATCGCCGCCAATGCCCGTGGACATCGGTTCCACCACATTCAAAGCGGCAGCAGCGGCAATAGCTGAGTCAACAGCGTTACCACCTCGCAGCAGCATGCTCACCCCGGCCTGTGCTGCCAGAGGCTGGCTGGTGGCAACCATACCACCACAGCTCATTACCGCAGAGCGGCGTGATGGGAAGGAATATTTCAAACTCATTT
Organism: uncultured Dehalococcoidales bacterium; assembly: GCA_964534815.1. GTDB lineage: Bacteria > Chloroflexota > Dehalococcoidia > Dehalococcoidales > CAZHRL01 > CAZHRL01. The sequence continues at coordinate 4,417 of CAZHRL010000073.1, forward strand.
CCCCTTAATTCTGACCTGGATGACAATATCCCCTGGCTGGCCATCGGTGAGCTGGCGGGCGTTACGCAACCTCACCCTGGTGCCGTTCTTCACACCAGCCGGAACCTTCACCCTCAACTTCCTCCCTCTTCGGGCGAGGTCCTTTTCCACCCCTTTAACTGCCTGTTCCTTAGTAATCGTTATTTCGTAGTTGACTTCCTGAGAAGCAGCTCGTTGCGGCTGCCCGAACATTTCTTCCCAGTCAATCCTTCCCGGGCTGCCAGAGCCCTGCCGGTAAACCTTAAATGAGACACCTCTCCCTTTCAGGAAATCGCCGAAGATGTTGTCCAGAAAATCGAGCCCGAAGTCATGAGCGCTGAAGTCTCGCATTAAATCTTCAAATGCCGTCCGGGTATAGGGACTGCTGAATATATCGCTGATATTGCCCGTTGTGCCGAACTGGTCATACTGCCTTCTCTTCTCTGGGTCGCCGAGGACGCTGAAAGCCTCGTTAATTTCCTTGAACTTATCGTTCGCCCAGGCTTCTTTGCCGGGGTTACGGTCAGGATGGTATTGTAGCGCCAGCTTACGGTAAGCCTTCTTTATCTCCTCGTCGCTGGCATTTCGGGGCACATCCAAAATCTGGTAGTAATCTTTAGCCATACTTTTTCCTTCCCGCCTAAGTATACCACAGCCACAGCACCGATTTTTCAGGCATCATCTCATTGAGCTATAATAAAAGGGTGAATTGAAATGGCGGAGCAACTGGGTAAAATTGAAAAGCCAGCCGCGGAAAGCTTTACGAATAAGCGAAAGCTCTATCTGGTTCCCCTTATTTTCTGTGGCAAAGATGCCCCTGCTGAATACGTGGAAAAGTTCAACCGCTACTGGGAGCAGGTCAGCCAGCAGCTCGCCAACCTGGAGTTGAAGATAGGCACAGTAAGACACATCTACCATGAGACAATTGCTGCCGCTGGCGATGACGGATTGAAGCTGGTCGAGAAGATGAATTCCTTATGCCACCAGCTCATCAAGGAGAAATGCCAGAGCGGAGCTACGCTTGAAGCCACTGAGGACAAAGAGTTAACCGAAGAGAGCATCGACTGGGAGAGATGCCTTTTCATAGGGCTTATCAGCCGAAAGGCAATTAAGATGGTCTCTGAACTCTA
>CAZHRL010000074.1:0-5434 GCA_964534815.1 uncultured Dehalococcoidales bacterium
TGTGTGCCAAGCTCTGCCCATGGGAAGCCATCCAGTATATCAGGAGCGATGAGGTCAGTACCAAGCTAAAGAGGGTTCGCGCCAGCAAGCTGCTGGATTATCTCAGGACGCCCTCTGCGCCTGCCGTCGCTGCACAGGTTTAGAATAAGGAGGCAGGCATGGCTTACATGTATGGTGGTCACATCCTGAGGGTTGACCTCAGTAAAGGCAAGATTGACAAAATACCCACCGCTGAGTATTCCGGTGATTTTCTGGGTGGCAGAGGCATAAACGTCAAAATCCTCTATAATGAGGTGCCACCGAAGACTGACCCCCTTGACCCAGCCAGCCCCCTTCTTTTCGGCATTGGTCCCTTCAGCGGCACACCGGTGCCCGCGGGACGCACCGAGGTCACTGCCAAATCACCCGAAACCGGCTTTTTAGGCACCTCCAGCTTTGGCGGTTTCTTTGCCCCCGAGGTTAAATTTGCCGGCTATGATGACATCGTGGTTACCGGGAAGGTGGATAAGCCAGTTTACCTCTTTATCTATAATGACCAAGTCGAGATAAGAGACGCTGCCCACCTGTGGGGGAAGGATACTTACCAGACGCAGGAAATCCTGCGCGCTGAGACATCCCCCGAATTCAGAGTAGCCTGCATTGGTCCGGCTGGAGAGAGGCTAGTCCGCTATTCCACAATACAGCACGAGCAGCGGCATGGGACAGGACGCACCGGCATGGGCACGGTGATGGGCTCGAAGAACCTCAAAGCGATAGCAGTGCGCGGGACAAAGGGTGTCAATTTCGCCAACCCCCAAAAATATCTGGAAATTGCCATCCAACTGCAGCAGGAGATGAGAAAGCACCCCGGCGTCATCGATAAACAGAAGCATGGTCATTCCTACGAGCAGGACTGGTGGAAGATAAGGGCAGCGCGGGGTCAGGTGCCGCAGCCGGTCTTTTCCTGCGACCTCTTCTTCAAGTACCAGGATAGGATAAAGAGGAACGGCTGCTTCTGCTGCCCCATTCAGTGCATGGACTTGTACCCTGTTGAAGCCCATGGTGGCGGTTCTCTTTCCTGTTCACTCTATTCTGCCGCGCATTTCTGGGGCAGAAATACAGATGTCGAGGCACTTCTCGAATACAGCCTTATGGCGGTTAGGAATGGGATTGATGCCGTTTCTGCTATCGCCATCATCGCCTGGCTGATGGAGCTTTACGAGAATGGCATCATTACCGCCAAAGATACCGACGGCATTCCCATGGTCTGGGGAAGCAAGGAAGCTATTCTCGGCATGTTCCAGAAGATAATCAACCGGGAAGGCATCGGCGATATACTGGCTGAGGGCATTCTGCCCGCTGCCAAGAAGATTGGGCGCGGGTCGGAATATTATGCCAACCAGATGAAAGGGTTGCCTTTATATGATGTTAATACCAGGGAAGATATCGTGCCGGATAAAGGCACGGCTCTCAGCCTGGCGGTCAGCTCCCGCGGCGATAACATGAAAGCCCATGCTGCCATACTGGGAGAGGGGGGTATGGCGGATAAGGTATGGCTGATGTACGAAGAGCTTACCGGAGATTCCGCGAAAGCTCAAGAAAATATCGCCATAGCACGGCGTAAGATTAAGGAAGCAGCCGGCTCGGAAAGGGCGGCTATCGCTGATTCCTATGAAGGCAAGCCAGAGATTACCATCTGGTCGGAAGACTTCATCATCATTAACGACTGCCTGAGCACCTGCAAGATGACCGGCACTTTCCTTGGCTTTCCTTTCGACGAAAACTATGAGGCAAGACTCTTCTCCGCTGGCACAGGTGTTGAGACAACTGTCGATGACCTTTTCAAGTTTGCCAGGCGGATTAAGAACCTGGAAAGGGCTTACAATGTCAGGGAAGGCATGACGCGGGAGACGGATAAGCTGCCCGGGAGGTTTATGGACAATCCGGTGAAGTTAGATGATAACACAACCTCCGTCCTAGAGACGGCTAAATTCGAGGAGATGAAGGACAGGTACTATACTCTTCGGGGCTGGGATGTGGCTACCGGCGTTCCTACTCGTGAGACTCTGGAACAGTATGGTCTGGGCTATGTTGCTGATGAACTCGAGAAACTGAGCAAACCGCCTTAGAGTCTGAAGAGGAGCAAGGTAAATTAAGAGCAGGTTTATATGAAAAAGCTACCCCCCTTAATGCTAATTGAGCCATCATCCAGGCAGAAGCAGCAGCGGACGGCGCGGCTTCTCTTTGCCCGTGCTGAAGATTACCATGAAGAAGAAGTCAAGCTTCGCTTGAAGGAGATTCGAGCCTATTCAGCGGAGAATATGACTGCTCTTGCCGAAGCGTTTCGGCGCAACGTGGCTAACTATAATGGTGCTAACGTCGCCTTCGCCAGAGACGCCGCCGAAGTGGTGGCTTATCTCAATAATATCGTGCCTGAGACAAAGTCCGTTGCCCTTGGCAAATCAACCGTCCTCAACGAGTTGAAGCCGACCCTGGAAAGGAAGGGCTACAAGTTCATTGATACCTACTCGGCGCAGTTTTTTAAACAGGCTGATATTGAGAAGCAGTTGAAATATCCCTGGCAGCTTCCTCTTCTGCTCAATCAAACAGCCTGGGATACCTTCGACTACAGCGGTGGACTCAGTCTACCGGTAACGCCAGAACAGGAGATAAAAGACGTCGTGGCTCTGTTGAGTGTTAATGCTGTCTCAGCGGAAGATGGCTCCATTTTCTTTCTGCAACACTCGGGCAATATCGGCAATATGCTGCGCCAAGCCAAAAAACTGGTGCTGGTGATAGGGCTTGATAAGCTGGTGAGAAACAGCGACGAGGCTTTCTTTCAAACAAGGTGTGCCGGCGCCTTCGGCATGGAAAGCGTTCTCCTCGACCTGAAGGTAAACAAGGCGACGGAAGAGTTTGTTGACCCGTGGACACAGATACCAGTAGCAGCAGGCTTAGACCGCGAGTTACATGTCATCTTGCTTGATAACGGGAGGACAGGCATCGCGCAGGGTGAGTATAGGGAGATGCTCAAGTGCATCGCCTGCCGCGCCTGTATGAAGAACTGCACTGGCTACCGCTATCTGAGCGACTTCAATTTCTACCCCCGGGAATACATCTGGTCTTTCTTGATGGGCTACAGTAAGTCGATTGAAACATGTATTCAGTGTGCCATGTGCCAGGCAGAGTGTCCTGTGGATATCCCTCTTACCAAGCTGATTGCTATGGCGCGAGCGCAGTATTGTCCCAAAATCGCCAGAAAGTTGGATAATCTGGCGCTGATGAATATGACTACACTGGCACCTCTCATGTGTCTTTTTGCCCCGGTAGTAAATGCTTTCGCCGGAGTGAAGCCGCTCCGGGTCATCATCGAAAAGATGGCTGGCATTGATAGGAGACGCCGGGCGCCAACCTTTAACTATGTGACTTTTGAACGGTGGTTTAAATCACGCCATGAGTGAACAAAAAGAAAAGAAGAAGATAGTTTATTACCCCGGCTGTGCGGTGATGTTCTGGGAGCCGGAAATCGGCAAAGCCGCCGTCCGTATTCTGGAGAGGAACGGGTTTGAAGTGCTGATACCAAAGCACCAGTGCTGCGGTGTCGCCAAGGCCAGTTACGGCAACTTTAAGGCTGCCCGTAGGGATGCCAGTAAGCTGGTTGACGAGCTTCATAAGTTTGTCAAGCAGGGGTATGATGTTCTCACTGCCTGCCCGAGTTGTGGCCTGGCGATAAAAGAGGAGCACCCCTTCTTGCTCAAGACAGAAAAATCAATGGAGGTGGCGGAGAAAACCTACTTCTTCAGTGAGTACCTCAATAAGCTGCATGCCAAGGGGCAGCTCAACACCAGCTTCAAGCAGATGTCTCTTACCGTGGCTTATCACGCCCCCTGTCATCTGAAGGCTCAGGGGCTGGGCGAGGAATCGGTAAAGCTGCTGAGTCTGGTGCCCGGTTTGAAGGTGATTGATATTGACCGCGGCTGCTGTGGGATGTCCGGCACTGCTGGCTTCAAGCACCGTCATTATGAGTCTTCAATGACTATCGGACAGTCCGTGTTCGAGAGAGTTAAGGAGTTGAATGTTAAGCTCGTGGCTACGGACTGTGCCGGCTGTGAGATGCAGATAGGGCACGGCGTCGATGGCGGCATTGAGGTAACGCATCCCCTTATCATCATAGATAAAGCCTACGCTTAGGAGTCTATCCCCAGTGGAATTGTGTTTTCCCTGACGAAAGGGAGAGTTATTTTAGAGAGGGGGCTCCGTCCCTCTCTTATTATTAAACTGCCCAATTGTTTAGTAAGCAGGGCGTCTAAGAGGGACGTCAGCCCTTTATAAAGTCGGGGTTGTCAGAAGGGGGCGTAGCCCAATCCATATCTGTTTAGGGATACCTTATTAAAGTTAATCAATTCGGGTAACCTTCCTTACGAAAATCTTATTAAACACACTTTGTAAACGAATTTATGATTGAATATTCGGATTAGAAATTTTAGTAAACTCTGATAAATCCCTCTTTTGAGTACCAACCCATAGTATTTCGCAGATTGGTTTATCCTTTGGTTGTATTACCAAATTTTTTACCATCTCTTCTAGGTCAATTCGGATAACTACATATAGTGGAAGTATATTTTTACTCTTGATATTCAATAGTAAAAGTATAGGTTCTTCATATAAAGATAAGTCATGTGCTAAACGGAAGTTTTTATCCGCACGATAAGCTAATGTAATTCTATCTGGTTTATCACTACCATTATATATTAGCCCAAGTTTCGCAGACTGTTGCCCTGGTATCTTAAAGTCCTCTATACCCTCTGCCCAACCAGACCAATGAAGGTCTCTATCGGTGGGGAAATCACTTAATCTCCTAGAACTAAACTCAGTAGTTATTTGCTCTAAATGAGCGTGACATTCCTCTGCTGTTTCAATTCCAATATTCTTTATTTCTAATACCCAATCATTTTCAACAGAACCAGTTGAGCACTGTTGATTCTTAATTTGTATCACTTGCAAACAAGGTTTCATAATTTTCTCAAATTTCAAGTATACAGGTGCTCTTATAAGGTGAAAGCTATACAACAATACCAAAAAAATTATAACTGGTATCAAACCAAAAGAAATGGCTATCACAATTTCTTCTAACACAGCCTCCACCCCCTGCCATTTCCAGTAAATGAAAGCCCCCAACACCCAAAAGAGTAATGGTACAAGAATTTTCCTGTTCCACCCAAAAAATGAGATGCTATCTTTCCAAGCTCGTTTCCACATGCTCCTATTCTATCACTTCTCACGCCTGAGTCAACTATATAATTACGAAATTTTACTGCCCCCTCCCCCTTGCTAAGGGGAAGGGGGCAGGGGATAGGATTCCTAAAAACATATTGACTTTTATATCAGCTTGTGTTAGCATTCCACCACCACAGCAGGAGAGTCCCGTTTATCGGGAGCCGAAGGGGTGAAACTC
>CAZHRL010000075.1:0-5408 GCA_964534815.1 uncultured Dehalococcoidales bacterium
AGCAGCAACCCGCCCATCTTTTTCTTAGCTTCAACGAAGACCCATTATACCAACCTCGGCATCAAAGAGAATAAGACCTTCAGCGTTAACAGCCCCTCGATGGATTTAGTTAAAGCCACCGACTACTGCGGGCTGGTCTCGGGGCACAAGGTCGATAAGTCCAAGGTTTTCAAGGTCTTCTACGGCGAGCTGGAGACGGCGCCAATGATTGAGGAGTGTCCTCTGGTTATGGAGTGCAAACTGCTGCAAACTTTTGGGCTAGGTAAAAATGAAGTTTTTACCGGGGAGATTGTGGCAGGCTACGCCGAAGAGAAGTATCTTACTGATGGCGCGCCGGATTTAAGGAAGATTAAGCCCATTATCTACTCCTGGGGGGATGATTACTGGAAGCTGGGTGGATATCTCGGCAAAGCCTTCAGCATTGGCAAGGGCCATAAGCCCGGCTAAAAAGTCGGCATGTTATCGTAGCTTCGGAGGAATGAGGCAACTTCACTCCTCCTTCTTTTTTGGGGCGAATTTTAGTAGAATAGCCCTATCATGAAAGATAGCGTCACGCCCATCCGCCAGCAGTACCTCAGAATTAAAAAGAAGTACCCGCAGGCGATTGTCCTCTTCCGCCTGGGCGATTTCTACGAGACCTTCGACGAAGACGCCCGCACTGCCTCGCGAGAACTGGAGATTGTGCTCACTTCCCGGGAGATGGGCAAGGGGAACAAGGTGCCCATGGCGGGCATTCCCTACCATGCCCTGGATAACTACCTGGCGAAGCTCATCAACCGCGGCTATAAGGTCGCCATCTGCGAGCAGGTAACCAAGCCGGGCGAAGGCAAAGGGCTGGTGGAGCGGGAGGTGGTGCGACTGGTCACGCCGGGCACAGTGGTCGAGCCGAGCCTTCTGGACAGCAAGACGAATAACTACCTGGTGAGCCTGGTTCTGGGCGAAGACGCCGCGGGCATCGCCTATGTTGATATCACCACCAGCGAGTTCGCCACGGCTCAGGTCGAGTTGTCGCGAGCCGGCGTGGAACTGGAGCGACTCAAGCCCTCAGAGGTGATTGTCGCCAAGAGCGCAGAACTGTCTGGTCTGCACCCGACAGCGCCGGTAACCCGACTCGACGACTACTGGTTTGAGCTGGAGATGGCGCGGCAGACGCTGCTCGGGCATTTCGGCACGAGCACGCTGGAAGGCTTCGGCTGTGCTCACCTGCCCCTGGCAATAAAGGCAGCGGGGGCGATTATCCGCTATCTTCAGGAAACGCAGAAGGTGGCGCTGGGTCAGCTCGCCCGCCTTTCCACTTATTCCACCGCCTCTTATATGGCACTCGACGTCACCACCCAGAGGAACCTCGAGCTTTTCCAGACCCATTTCGGGTCGGCGAGCGGTTCGCTGCTGTCAGTTATCGACCTTACCAGAACGGCTGGAGGGGGCAGGCTGCTCAAGCGGTGGCTGGGTCAGCCGCTACTTGATATCAAGGAACTCAGGAAAAGGCAGGATGCCATCGGCTGGTTCTATGAGAATACCCTGGCGCGCAGCCAGCTCATCTCCCTGCTCGGCGGCGTGGCTGACCTGGAACGGCTTATCAACCGCGTGCGCAGCAATATTGCTTCACCGCGCGAACTGGTTACTCTGCGGCGCAGCCTGGAAGCCATCCCCAGATTAAGAGGGCTTCTCAGCAGTAATGGCTCAATCGGCTGGCTTAAAGAAGAACTGAAGCCCTGCCCGGAAGTCATCGCGCTAATCGCTCAGGCAATCGAGGAGCAGCCGCCCGCCAGCCTCGATGAGGAAGGCATCGTCAGAGCAGGGTTTTCCCCGGAGCTGGACGAGCTGCGAGAGAAATCCAAGAACGCCAAACAGTACCTAGCGAATCTGGAGAAGCAGGAGCGGGAGCGCACCGGAATCAAGTCGCTCAAGGTAGGCTATAACCAGGTCTTCGGCTACTATATTGAGGTCTCCAAGGCGAACCAGAGGCAGGTGCCCGCCGACTATATCCGCAAGCAGACGCTCATCGGTGGGGAGCGTTTCTTCACCCCGGAGCTAAAAGAGTATGAGTCGCTCATCCTGAACGCTCGCGAGCGTATCAGCGAGCTTGAAGCCGGCATCTTCCGGCGGGTGTGCGGTCAGGTAGCGGCTTCTGGCGAGCAAATTCTCAAGGTGGCTGAGGCTCTGTCCCATCTGGATGTCTTCTCCAGTCTGGCAGAGGTTGCCGTGCGCCACAGCTATATACGACCCGAGCTTACCGACGGCAACGAAATCGTCATCAAGGAAGGTCGCCATCCGGTGGTGGAGAGAAGCCTGCCCCCGGGCAGCTTCGTGCCCAATGATGCTTACCTTGCCAACGATGACGCCCAGATTATCATTCTCACCGGTCCGAATATGTCGGGGAAGTCCACCTATCTCAGGCAGGTGGCGCTGATTGTGCTGATGGCGCAGGTGGGCAGCTTTGTCCCGGCGACCTCGGCGCAGATTGGGCTGGTCGACCGCATTTTCACGCGCATCGGGGCGCGGGAAGACCTGGCGGCGGGGCAATCGACCTTCATGGTGGAGATGGTGGAGACAGCCAATATCCTGAACAATGCCACGCCTCGTTCTTTGATTATTCTCGATGAGATTGGGCGGGGCACCAGCACCTACGACGGGCTGTCCATTGCCCGGGCTGTTGCCGAGTTCATCCACAACGAGCCACGACTGGGAGCGAAAACGCTTTTTGCCACCCACTACCACGAGATGGTGGAGCTGGCTAACTTCCTGCCGCGGGTGAAGAACTTCAATGTGGCGGTGGTGGAGGAGCGCGGCGAGGTGGTCTTTCTCTACAAAATTGTGCCCGGCGGGGTGGATAAAAGCTACGGCGTCCATGTTGCCAAGCTGGCAGGCTTGCCCAGGTCGGTGGTGCACCGGGCGCAGGAGGTCTTGCTGGAGCTTGAGGGAGACAGCAGCCGCATGCGAGCAATGGCAAAAGGTCTGCGCCGCAAGAAGGAAGCGCCCCAGCTACCGCTTTTTAGTCAGAAGTCGATGGTCACCAGTCAAGAGTCTCAAGTCCTGGAGGAGCTGGAAAAGCTGGATATAAATTCCCTGACGCCCCTTGAGGCTTTGACCAAGCTCTATGAACTGCAGAAGAAGGCGAGGGAGGTGATAGTAGCCTCACCCCCTTAGTCCCCCTCTCCTAGAGTAGGGGAGTGACGTAATGTTGTGTTAATACCTAAGATAACATGGTGACTACACTATATTTAATACTACTAAACATACTAGTTGACATAGAGCGTCTAACATGATAAAGTCATGCACTGTACCACATCAGTACTTATTTTGCTATAATTTAATTGGATAAAGCAAGTCCGAAAATAAGTAACCAATCAGCGAAGGTAGGCTTACTGACTATGGCAGCATTAGTAGATTTCAAGAAGTTTAATGTGACATCATTTTCTGTCAAAGTAGGTTGCAAGGTAAACGATACTATGATGGCAGAGCTTGAGCGTTTTCATGGTAAACCCCTTGAAGAGGGTAGGTCATGGGCATTTGGTGCAGTTTACCGGAGAGGTGAGAACGAATTAGTTGATGTTGCATTTTCCGATTACGTTAAAGCACCAGAACCTCACTTGCACATAACATTCTTGTATGGGCTAGAGGGTTTTCCTCATCCACCACGCAGCATACCTAAACCGAATAAGTTGCTTCAAATTTTGGATATGGCCCAAGAACCTATAGATTTTTTCTGTGAACTATCGTTCTCATATCAGAAAGGTGCGGAGAAATCAACAATACAATTACCCATCCCTATTTTTGGAACAGACAAGGCTGGCTTTCATAAAATAAGCGGGGTTGAACTGTTGTGCAAAGAACCAAAGGGGTCTGAGTATGATATAAGAATATCCGTGGACAAAGAAGGTACACTGGACCACGAGGTTGCATTTCATTTCGAATCTAGGGCAAGGCCTCGGATTGAAGGCAACCTTTTAAAGAGAGCCATATATATTTCACAACAATTCTTGAAGTAGGTGGTAATATGACGACAAAGTGGATAACTACGAAGCCTAAGAATTTTGATGATATTTCAAACATTTTCAGCAGAAGTAGTGAGGAATTTATAGTTAATTTTCTTGCGGCAAGTCCTGCTCGAAGACCTTTGCCATGTGGACGCGAACTATACTTTCGCCCTAGCGGCACTACGTTGTCACATGATTTGGGTTTGTTGATTAAAGCTTCTTATGCTGATAATTGGCGATTTCCGTTTACATTGGAACAGCTAGCTCAGTTATTCACCGAACACTATGGTATACGCACTCATAAAGAATACGCTACAATGGCTGAACCAGTATCTAAGTCCGCCTTCGAGGAAGGCAAAGCGTACTATGAAAGAAATAAAAACCTTCTGACACGCAAGTATAATGGGGAATATATTGCCATTTGGGATAATGAGGTTATGGACCACGATACTAGTTTCTCTGCGCTGGCTCAGCGTGTATATAAAAAGCTAGGATATGTGTCGATATATATGCCATTCGTGACCTCAAAGCGGCGGGTACTGCGCTTTGAATCACCGAGGCGTAGGCGGTCAACAGTAGATGCCTCCTAACATTGACTTTGACTACGATCGTTCCATGTTCAACCCTCCTGCTCCTGTTGTATTGGCAGAGTGGCGTTCACCAGCATCCCCCGACGCACCCAATCCAAAGCGTCTGCCTGCGCTAATTGACTCAGGTGCAGATTGTTGTGCCATTCCTCAAAGTTTGATAGATAGCCTTCAACTTTGCCAAGTCGCCGAATGTGAAGCAGGAGGCTATGATGACAAAGAAGGGGAGCTACCGACCAAACCAATCTATAGCATACATTTAACTATTCCTTCTCTAAACCCTATCTTAACAGAAGTGATTCCAAAAGATTCAGAGGGCTACGCAATTATAGGGAGAGACATAATCAACGAATGGCTACTGACTCTTGATGGGCCTAACCTCAAAGCACATTTGGAGTCAACTGGTTAGGTAATCTCACTTCTTCCTCACAATTAGAGAGACTATAATCACGGCGGTCAGTACACCCCACACAATGGTAAAGACAAATTCGGGCACTTCAACTCCGGTAAGGTTAAAGATAACTGTAGCTAGGAGCGAGCGGGAGCGTGCCCAGCTTTCCGTGGGGTCGTAGAGGCGACGCAGCATGTATTCCAAATCGCTCAGGGAGCATTCCTTTAACACCCCCACCCAGTCCCCTATTCTTAAACCCAGCACCAGAGCAACGAGACCGTAATAGAAGTACTGCCAGTTGCGCCGTCCTCTAAAGGCGCCCGCCGCCAGAAGCACAGCGGAAACGAGAAAGAAGAGCATAACGCTAAGGTGGAAGACCATCACGGCATCAGCCAGAATTTTCCAGAGCATTGTTCCCCCGAATGTGCCCTATCCTTATACTATACCCGC
>CAZHRL010000076.1:0-5328 GCA_964534815.1 uncultured Dehalococcoidales bacterium
TTCGTCGCTGCGCTCCTCGCAATGACAATTTTGTCAACTAAAAACGAACGGAACCCTCAGCCGTCTCGCATTGCCTGTTTTCGAACTAAGCAGATATAATGGTTAACAAACTCTGTGCAGTGATTCATGCTCATCAAAAATAAAGATAAACTGGCAACTACTGAACTAAGAAAGCAGGCTCTGGATATCATCGAAGCCGGCATTGAAAGAGTCCTGCCGTCCCATATTATGAAGTCGGCGGTAAATTATGCTGCTGCCCGCAGGACTATTGCTATTAATGGCGACACATACGCCGTATCCCGGAGCAGGGTGTTTGTTGTCGGTGGGGGCAAGGCATCCGGTCTGATGGCGGACACCATGGAGAATATCATCCCGCCGGAAAATATCACTGCCGGCGTGGTGAATTGTAAGGGTGGGGGCTACCGTACTCAAAAAATCAAAATAAACATCGCCGGTCACCCCATTCCCGACGAGCGGGGCGTAAACGGCGTTCGAGAGATGCTGGCTCTGAAGGAGCGCTATGACATAAATGAGAATGACCTGCTGCTCTGTCTCATCTCGGGCGGCGGCTCTGCCCTGATGCCCTATCCCGTCGCTGGCGTCAGCCTGAAAGATAAGCAAACGGTTACCAGATTGCTGCTGAGCTCCGGTGCGGAAATAGCCGAAATCAACGCCGTGAGAAAGCACCTGTCCCGCATTAAGGGCGGGCAGTTGGGTCGTTTCTTTGCGCCAGCGATGGTTGTTTCTCTGATACTATCGGATGTCATCGGGAATGACCTGGCAGTGATTGCCTCGGGTCCCACTTTCCCCGATGCCTCGACCTTTTCCGATGCCTGGAAGGTGCTCGAACGGTATAATCTGCTGGATAAATCGCCGGCGAGCATTATCGATTTCTTAAAGAAGGGCTGCTATGGCGAAATGCCGGAGACACCCAAGGCTCTGAACAACTGCCATAACTACATCATCGGCGATAATCGGCTGGCTCTGGAAGCGATGGCAAAGAAGGCAGGTCGGATGGGACTGAAGCCCTGTATCCTTACCGCCGAACAGAAAGGCGAAACAACGCCTGTTGCCTGCTCCCATGCTAAAGAGATACTGAGCGCCAGATACGCTGGCTATAACGTTATTCTCCTTGGCGGTGAGACCACGCCCACACTGCCCGCCTCTCCGGGAAAAGGAGGGAGAAACCAGCATTATGCCGCCGTATCGATGATGGCAATGGCGCCATTTCCCGGCGAATGGGTAATTGCCAGTGTCGGCACGGACGGCTCGGACTATTTGCCGGATATAGCTGGTGCTATTGTGGATAAATGCTCTCTGGCTACCGCTCAAGCAAAAGGAATCGATGTGCCATCTTATCTTGAGCGGTATGACAGCCACACCCTGCTCGAAAGGCTTGGCAATTCGCTGGTGGTAACCGGCGACACGGGAACTAATGTGGGGGATGTGATGGTTTATCTTTTAGGGACTTGAGGGTTTCAGTATGATAACTGATACGGAGAATCATGCCAGCAATAATATGAGCAAAAACGTGGCGCTCATCGTTGCCACGTTAAGCTCTTTTCTCACGCCTTTTATGGGGTCTTCCGTCAATATTGCGCTTCCCTCAATCGGGGGAGAGTTCCAGTTGAACGCGGTCATCTTGAGCTGGGTGGCTACGGCTTACCTGTTAGCCGCAGCCATGTTTCTTGTCCCCTTTGGCAGGATAGCTGATATTTATGGAAGAAAGAAGATTTTTACCTGGGGCGTCATTATTTACACACTTTCCTCCCTTCTTGCCGCGATATCCACTTCGGCGGCAATGCTTATCTCTTTTCGAGTCTTGCAGGGGATTGGCGGCGCCATGATTTTTGGCACAGGCGTGGCTATTCTAACCTCTGTCTTCCCTCCCGGTGACAGAGGGCGGGCGCTGGGTATAAATGCCGCTGCGGTTTATATCGGGCTTTCTCTGGGACCACCTGCTGGCGGGTTTCTCACGGAGCACTTCGGCTGGAGAAGTGTTTTTCTGACCAATGTTTTTCTGGGCTTAATAATCATTATTGCCATTATCTGGGGGCTTAAAGGGGAGTGGCGGGGGGCGAAGGGAGAAAAGGTCGATTTTACCGGCGCCATAATCTACAGCCTGGCACTGGTCGCCGTAATGTATGGTTTTTCTCTTTTGCCGGCAATGATTGGAGGAGTGCTAATTATAACTGGCGTCTTAGGAATTCTGGGGTTCATCAGGTGGGAAATGAGAGTGGAAAGCCCCTTGCTCAATATCAGTCTCTTTAGAAATAATTCCGTCTTTACCTTTTCTAACCTGGCTGCGTTGATTAACTATAGCGCTACCTCTGCTACCGGGTTCCTGTTGAGCCTTTATTTGCAGTACGTAAAAGGCGTTGGCCCTGAGCATGCCGGGCTGGTTCTCGTCTCCCAGCCTGTGGTGATGGCTGTTCTCTCCCCACTTGCCGGGCGACTTTCTGATAGGGTCGAGCCACGGTTGCTCGCCTCGATAGGAATGGCATTGACCACCCTGGGGCTTGTGTTACTCGCCTTTTTGAATCAGGATACAGGGTTCGGCTTCATTTTGACCAGCTTGATTATTCTGGGTTCAGGCTTTGGTCTATTCTCTTCTCCCAATACCAACGCCGTAATGAGTTCTGTTGAAAAGAAGTTTTATGGAGTCGCTTCAGGAACGCTGGGTACCATGCGCCTTATCGGGCAGATGCTGAGCCTGGGGATAGCCATGCTGCTCTTTGCTTTATATCTGGGGCAGGCACAGATAACTCCCGAATACTACCCGCTGTTTGTCAAGAGCATTAGAACAGCCTTTATCATTTTTGCCGTTCTCTGCTTCGGCGGTATCTTCGCTTCGCTGGCGCGGGGCAGGGTGCGTGGGAACGAAAAGGGCACAGTATCTTAAACCTGTGCCCCTGTTAGTTTAAGGTTTTCTATCTGGGGTTGCTACTTGATATAGCCTTCTTTAATCAGTAGCTCGGCGATGAGCACCGCCCCCTTGGCAGCGCCCATCTTGGTATTGTGCGAAACGAGGACATACTTGATGCCGTTCTCCAGCACATTGTCCGGTCGCACCCTGCCTACCACAGTCGCCATGCCGTCCTCGGTGGTGCGGTCGAGGCGGGGCTGGGGTCGGAAGGGGTCGTCGCGCACCACTATCATCTCCTTCGGCGCTGAAGGCAGACCGGAGCCTTTGAATACCCCGGCATAATCTCGCATTGCTTTGATAATGTCCTCGACGCTGCACTTCTTCACTGTGGACACGAAGACCGACTCGGTATGCCCCTCTCTCACGTTGACACGGGTGCAGGTGGCGCTGATGTTGAAGGTCGCCGGCGTAATGACGCCTTTAGCGAAGCTGCCGAGAATCTTCTGTGTCTCACGCTGCGCTTTCTCCTCTTCGCCGGCGATGAAGGGGATGACATTATCGATGATATCCAGTGCCAGCACGCCGGGGCTGCGACCCGCCCCGGAAACCGCCTGCATCGAGGTCATGATTACGGCACGAATGCCGAAATTCTGATAAATGGGCTTCAGGGTAATGGCTAACCCCGTTGTGGTGCAGTTGGGTCCCGGCGTGATAAAACCCTTCCAGTTGCGGTTCTTTCTCTGCACCTCGATGATTTTGACATGTTCCGAGTTGATGCCCGGTATCAGAATGGGGACATCAGCCTCGTAGCGGAAAGCGGAGGCGGTGCTGATTACCGCCGTGGTGGCGGCGAACTTCGGTTCGAGAATTTTTGCCTGCTCCGACTCCACGGCGCTGAAGACGATGTCCACTTTGGTGGCGTCCATCTGGCTCGCTTCCTGCACCGGTAAGTCCATTACCGCTTCTACCGGCGGCTCCTCGCAGTACCATCTGAGGGCGCTGGTCTTGGCGTCGGTGAGAGCCTGCTTATAGCTGCGTCCTGCCGACTTCTCCGAGGCGGCCAGGGCGACAACTTCTATCCACGGGTGCTTGTCCAGGGCAACAAGAAACTGCTGCCCGACGATTCCTGTCGCTCCAACAATGGCGGCTTTCAACATGTTCTGTCTCCCTTCTCTGTCTGGAATATCGGTTGAAGAAATTATAGCATACTCAGCCTTGAAGACACAGCTTAAACCTCGGTAAAATAGGCTATGCTTGTTGGCGAGGGTCATGACTGGTTCGAAGGCGAGGAGCTTGCCTGGAATCTTCTTGCCGAGCTTAATCCGGAGGATGTCTGCCTCAGGGTGAAAGCCGAATACGATAAATCGGCGAGCAAATATGTCCTCCCCGTGTTTGGGGCGAAGGCTTTTATTTCGTTAAAAGAGAGGCGAATCTGGGGCGATTCTCCTCTCGCCGACCTTCTCCTCGATAAGCTCTACTATTATACGCACCTTCCTATCCTCTGGTATCTCATCCAGGCGAAGGATGTGCCTCTTTTCGGGAAACTGCTCAATCCCAGCCACACCAGCGAAGGGCTGATTTTTGGAAGCGGGTCGCATACGCTGCCGCTCGTTCAGATTGCCGAAAAGTACGGCAGGGATGTTATGGGTTTTCTTGAGAGGGGCAGAGAGCTTGGCGGCGAGCCTCTCGCCTATGGCGACGCCTCGGTGAGGTTGTTTGCCTTCCCCAGGGTTCCCGTGGTGCTGCTCCTCTGGGCGCAGGATGAAGAATTCCCGGCACACGCCGACCTCCTCTTCGACTCTACCTGCTCCCTTCATCTGCCCACGGACATCCTCTGGTCAGTAGCTATGGCGAGTATACTGGTGATGGGGGAAGATTAGTAGGGACAATCAAAAGGGGTCTGGAACTATGCGCACCCCGTTGCCTAATGCGGCATACCAGTTAGGATGAATGCTAGTATCCCTGCCCCTAATATTACGAGAGACACTATGTCGAAGATAAGAACGCCTTTCCCCTTCATTATCATCTCCTCTTACTTCGGGTGTTCTTTAAAATACCGTATATTCCACCCACTGGGTTATATTGTTGTATCATTGTTTCCCCCGTTGTGTCAATACCCCGGTAAGAAGGTACAGTTCTCTTTTGGTTGGCGTAAGTCGTCATTGCGAGCGGAGCGAAGCAATCTCTCTACGGAAACAGACTGGGATTGCTTCGTCGCTACGCTCCTCGCAATGACATTAAAGCACTAGGCTTCTTCAAGTAAACCTTAATATAAACCAAAAACGAACGTAACCGGTAGAAAGGAAACAAAAAAGCACAGACTTTTCGCTGTGCCTCACTATCATCTTGAATTTGGTAGCCCAAGTTGTACGATAGACAGAACTTTTAGAGCAACCTTTGCGTTTGTTGGACTGCACCCCTACGATTGGACAGTAAGGGTTAGGAGAGTCTGGCGGGGTAAC
>CAZHRL010000077.1:0-5310 GCA_964534815.1 uncultured Dehalococcoidales bacterium
ACCACAGTCGATTCGCTCTCAAAGTTATCATAGCCAACGAAGCGTGTTTCCTTTATGCCCAGCTCTACACCTTCTGGCATCCCTTCCAGCGCAGCGACAAACTTGTGCGCCGCCCGGGCTTTCTCCCGTTGCCTCTCCATCTCCTCCTCAAAGCCGGCTATATCCACGGAAAGCTCTGACTTAGCCACCATTTCTCTGGTCAACTCGATGGGGAAGCCATAGGTATCATAAAGCTTGAAGGTGTCTTTGCCAGAAATGACTTTCTCGCCCTTGCCGCGTGTTTCCGTGATAATCTCATCCAACAATTCCAGACCGGTGCTGAGCGTCTCACTGAACCGAGCGCCTTCGCTCTCAATGACCTTCAGGATGAAGCCCTCTCTTTGCACTATCTCGGGATAGACACGCCCCATCTTCTTGATGGTGGCTCTAGCTACCTCGCTGAGGAAAGGCTTGTCCAGGCCCAGCCTGCGACTGAACACCGTAGCCCGGCGCAGCAACCGGCGCAGCACATAGCCCGCCCCTTCATTGCTAGGGAGCACGCCATCGGCAATGAGGAAGGTAACGCCCCGCCCGTGCTCTGTCACCACCCGCATAGCGTTATCAACCTCGGCATCAGCGCCATACTTTCTCCCGGCAAGCTCGGAGACTCGCTTCAGCAGGGGCACAAAGAGGTCGGTGTCATAGACCGAAGTCTTGCCTTGCAGAATGGCAGCCGTTCTCTCCAGCCCCAAACCGGTATCAATATTGGGCTTGGGCAGACGGGTGCGTTTGCCCTGCTTGTCCTGATTGAACTCGGTGAAGACCAGGTTCCAGATTTCGGAGAAACGCCCGCAGCTACAGCTCGGGTCGCAGTCCGGTCGCCCGCAGCCAACCCCCTCGCCAAAGTCATAAATAATCTCGCTACAGGGCCCACAGGGACCGGAATCACCGGCTGGACCCCAGAAGTTAGACTCTTCGCCAAACCTGACAATTCTTTTTTCGGGGATACCTATCTCTCGCCAGTAACCGAAGGACTCATCGTCATCAAGGAAAATAGTCGCCCAGAGCCGCTCCGGCGGAAACTTCAGGCGCTGGGTAACAAACTCCCAGGCCCAGTTAATCGTTTCCTTCTTGAAATAGTCGCCCACGCTGAAGTTACCCAGCATCTCAAAGAAGGTAAGGTGCGTTGAATCGCCCACCGACTCAATATCCGTGGTGCGAAAACACTTCTGGCAGGATGCCAAGCGGAGGTTGGGCGGCACCGCTTCACCCAGGAAGTAAGGCTTGAACTGCACCATGCCGGCGCTAGTAAAGAGCAGAGTAGGGTCGCCCTTGGGTATCAGTGGGGCACTGGGAACAATGGTATGTCCTTTTTCTTCAAAGAAACGCAGAAACAACTGGCGAAGTTCATCACCGGTCACCGATTTATTCTCCCTCTAACAATACGCAATTAAATATGATTTTAGGTGCTAGCCGTGCTTGCTGTCAATTCACTCGAAACGGTTGTTTTCTACATGGTTGACACATGCTAATTTATAGCAGGCGCACAGGCACAATGTTAGCAACCTATCCCCTGCCCCTTCCCTTACAAGGGAAGGGGAAAAAATATTATATATAAGGGGGCTGCGCCCCCTTCTCACAACCCCTACTCTTTGGCATCAACCATAACCGAGCAGAATCCTGTTGCTCGCCAGCTTCACAAATCCACGCAAATAGGGTAGAGTATTAACGATGCCGAAAGCGGAAAGGAATAGCCTGCCGGTCTTAGCCATAGACATTGGTGGCACAAAAATACTCACTGCGCTCGTCTCTAATGAAAACAAAATAATAGCGCGGGAGTATCATCGCACTCTGGCTCACGAGGGGACGCAGGCAGTAGCTAACCGCCTTTTCTCTGCCATCGACCATCTGCTGGCGCATAAAAATATAGACCTGTCTCAACTGCACAGCATCAGTATTGCCGCTGCCGGAGCGATAGACCTTGCCCGGGGCATTATCACCCTCACACCAAATATTGGCTGGCGGAACTTCCCCCTGAGAGACCTTATCCATCAGAAATACAAAATCAAGACTTACCTCACCAACGATGCCAAAGCCGCCGCCCTGTGTGAACACGAGCTTGGTGCCGGCAAGGGAGTGCGCAACCTTATTTATATTACGGTAAGCACGGGCATCGGTGGCGGCATTATTATTGACAATAAGCTTTATACTGGCGCGCGGGGCAGTGCCGGGGAAGTGGGGCACATGACCATCGAGGTCAACGGGCAAAGATGCAACTGCGGCAATATTGGCTGCTGGGAAACATTAGCCTCCGGCACGGCTATGGCAGAAGAAGCAAAAAGACGTATTAAGCAGGGAGAGAAATCATCTCTCACCGATATGGTAGAAGGCAAGATAGAGCATATCACTGCGGAAAAAGTGGAAGCTGCTGCCAGAAGCGGAGACACTCTGGCGCAGGAAGTAATTCAGAAAACGGCAACCTACCTGGGGATAGGTCTGGTCAACCTGGTCAACATCTTCAATCCAGAGATGATTGTCGTTGGCGGTGGGCTGTCCAAAATGGGTGACCTCCTGCTTAACCCAGCGAGGCAAGTAGTCAAAGAGAGAGCCTATGAGATGGCATTCCAGGCAGTGCGCATAGTCCCGGCTCAATTCGGCGACGATGCCGGGATACTGGGTGCAGTTATCTTTGCCCGGCAGCAAAGAGAGACGGACGAATAAAAGATGAAGATTCGCAAAGCAGTGATTACGGCGGCGGGGCGGGGAATCAGATTCTTACCGCTTACCAAGGCGCAGCCAAAGGAGATGCTGCCGCTGGTGAACAAACCCCTCATCCAGCACGCCGTCGAGGAGGCGATTCATTCGGGCATCGAGCAGATAATTGTCGTTACCGCGCGGGGCAAGCAAGCCATCGAGCACCATTTCCAGCGCTCCCCGGAGCTGGAATTCGCCTTGGAAGAACAGGGCAAGACCGGGCTGCTACACGAAGTGCGGGAACTGGCTCGCCTGACCGACATCTGCTATGTGAAGCAGGAGAAACGACTGGGCTTGGGACACGCTGTTCTGACGGCAAGAGAACTGGTGGGCAATGAACCCTTTGCCGTGATACTCCCCGACGACATTATCGATAGCAAGGTGCCCGTCCTGAAGCAAATGATGGAGATATATGAACAGTATCAAACCAATGTCATAGCGGTGGAGCGTATCCATCTGAAGGACTCGATTAAGTACGGCGTTATCGAGCCGAAGAAGATGGCTAACCATCTCTATCAGGTGCTCAACCTTATGGAAAAACCGGAGCCAGCAAAAGCCCCCTCTGACTTGGGAATTGTGGGCAGGTACATCCTCATGCCCGAAATATTCGACGCTATTGAGGCAACCCCACCGGGCAAGGGCAAGGAAATCCAGCTTACCGATGCCCTGCAGCTATTGCTTAAAAAACAGAAAATCTACGCCTGTGAGTTCGAAGGGATAAGATATGATACCGGCGCGCCGCTGGGCTGGCTGAAAGCATCTATTGCTTTTGCCCTGAAGCACCCGGACATTGGACCAGAACTAAAAGAATATCTGCGCCAAACCCTCTAATTCCGCAAAAGCGCCGCTATATATCCATCTCCACCATCTTCCCCAGGTTCTTATAGGTATCAGACAGTTTATACTCCATCTCCACTGTCAGGGTTCTGGGGAGAGTGGTGCCCTGCTTTTCAAGGTATCCCAGCCCCGCCATCAAATCGTCCATCTTCTTTATGGGAATCGTGAAGATTATCTCATCATCTTGAGCCATGGCATGCCTGACGTCTCCCGCACAGGGAGAGGTAATCTGGTATTCCCCTCTCTGCATTGCAGGTATGGTGGCATAAACACAGGCAGAAGAGCCGGACATTCTACAGGTAACATCCCGCCCCTCTTTCCAGCCAGCCGCCATGAGCAGTTGCGTCAACTGGGCGACATCACAATAGATAACCACCAGGTCAGGCTGGAAGTTAGCCTTTTTCAACGGTGCCATCATGATGCCGATATACTTGCCTATTTTCAAACGGGGGAAAGCCTGCGACCAGTTCTTGCCGGCCTCCAGGCTGCTGATGCTGGCGGGAAAACGATTGCGTCCTTCGAGGAAAAACTCTGGCGGCTCAGCCATCCCCAGCCCGACGACCGGGTCGAAGCACCACATATCCTGCTTCAGCATCGCCAGAGCCTGACCATCCCGCCGTGCCTTCATGAAGCCAACGCAGAGCGCCATGTGCTGCCCGGTATCCTTCTTCGGTCTAATGACTCCTTCCGGTATATCTTTTTCACTTTCCAGCAACTTGATGGCGATGGGAAAAGTCTTTAATCGTAACTTCCTTTCGAGCTCCTCGGCGTAATCGTGAAGAACCTTCAAATCTGCCATGCTTTTTCTCCTCTCTTCAATACGATTTTAATGCCCTGAGGCAAAATGTAACACCTTATTTACCAAAGAGTCAATGCTGGCACAATTCCGCCACCAGCATGTTAAGCGCCAATTCGCCATCATACTTTCCCGTCTTGATAGAAAGGTCGGCTTCCAGGAGTTTCCCGTACACTTCCTTGAGTCGCTCCAGAGAAAACCTCTCCGCCTGCTCTAATATCTTATGTAAAACAAACTCGGAAGCTAACCCCAGTCTGCTCTGAATCTCTATCCTTGGTCTCCTCTGGCTCGCCAGCTCTTTGGCACGGACGAGCATTTCCACCTGCCGGGAAAGCACTACCAGAAGGTAGGCGGAAGTGGCTCCTCTCTGGAGCAACCACCCGAGCAATTGCTCCGCCACCCCAACCTTGAAATCAAGGATGGCATCTACCAGAGAAAAAATGCTCGCCTGCTGAGCCGAGCTGACGAGCAGGTTCACATCCTCCTCCTCAATACGCCGGCCCGCAGTAAAGGAGACCAGCTTGTTGATTTCGCTCGCCATAGTCCAGAGGTTGCCGCCAACCAGCTTTGCCAGCAGTTCCACCGCCTGAGGAGAAATGCTGCCATTCTCTTTCGCCGCTCGCTTCTGAATCCACTGACGCAGGCTGATACCCTTCAGCAGAGGGAAAGACCTTACCCTCGCCTTACCCTCGAGTTCTTTAAGCAGAGGATTATTGCCGGTGACGTTGTTATCGATTAAGACCAGGACAGTGCTCTCAGGAATCTCTCGAATACAGGCAGCTAAAGATTGATATTCGCCCTGCTGTTTGGCTAAATCGGCCGCCTTCTTCTGCTTGCCAGATTTGCTCCTCGGTTCGAAGCGCTCCAGAAGCCCGCGGATAATGACCAAGCGTTTTTCGGCAAGGAAGGGCAACGTCCCGGCAACCATCCTTAGCTGGTCGAGG
>CAZHRL010000078.1:0-5281 GCA_964534815.1 uncultured Dehalococcoidales bacterium
AGTGGCGAATTTTTCGCGGTACTCCCTTATCTTCTGCTGCAGCAACTCCTCCGGATTTTCTGCCTCCTCCAGTTCTTTCCTGAAGATGATGGGGACGGCTGCTTCCGGTCCCATTACTGCCAGTTCCGTGCTGGGCCAGCAGAATACAAAATCCGCCCCCAGCTCCTTGCTGCACATCCCTATATAGGAGCCGCCGTAGGCTTTTCTCAGAGTGAGGGTTATCTTGGGCACGGTCGCCTCGGAATAGGCGTAAAGCATCTTTGCTCCGTGACGGATGATGCCACCCCATTCCTGGTCTCTTCCCGGTAGATAGCCGGGGACATCAACCAGCGTGATAATCGGGATATTAAAGGCGTCACAGAACCGGATGAAGCGGGAGGCTTTATCGCTGGCATCAATGTCGATGCAGCCTGCCTTGGACATGGGCTGGTTGGCGACGACGCCCACTGTCCAGCCATTCAGTCGGGCGAAGCAGGTGATGATATTGGTGGCGAAGGATGGGAAGAGCTCAAAATAGTTCTTCTTCCTGTCCTTGCGCTGGTCGAAGACCCGCTCGATTATTTGGTGCATATTGTATGCCTTGTTCGGGAGGGCGGGGATAATATCAAAGAGGGTGGGGTCGGTACGGTCAGGGCTATCCCCCCAGTTAGCTTTTGGCGGTTTTTCCTCGTGGTTTAGAGGCAGGTAGCTCAATAATTCCTTCACCGCCTGGAAGCATTCCTCTTCGTTGTTTTCCGAACGGCAGACAACCCCGGCTTTTTCCTGGGCAACCCTCGCTCCACCGAGTTCTTCTTCGCTTATCTCCTCCCCGATTACCGCTTTAATGACCCTCGGTCCCGTGATGAAGGCGTAGCTGATGCCCTTTATCATGAAGATGAAGTCCATCAAGGCTGGCGAGTAGACGGCGCCGCCAGCACAGGGTCCGGCAATAATGCATATCTGGGGGATTACTCCGGAAGCCATGGTGTTCCGGAAGAACATTTTTCCGTAACCCACGAGGCTTTCCACCCCGTCCTGAATTCTAGCACCTCCGGAGTCGTTTATCCCGATAACCGGGCAGCGGGCTTTAATGGCACTCTCAATGATGTGGCAAATCTTCTTCCCGTGTATTTCGGACAGGGTGCCTCCCATGCTGGTGAAATCCTGCGAGAAGATATAGACCTTTCTGCCATCGATTTTCCCATAGCCAGCGATGACGCCGTCCCCGGGCACAGCTTTGTATTCGGTGCTTCTGGTCTTGGCATACATGCCAATCTCACAGAATGTCCCCGCATCCAGGAGTATATCGATGCGCTCACGGGCGGTCAGCTTGCCCTTCTTTTTCTGCTTCACCACGTTCTCCCAGCCACCCATCTCCCTTGCCTGCGCCCGGCGCATCTCTAGCTCATTAATTTGTTCTCTTTTTCTCTGAGCGTCTTCGTTCATTTAACTCTCTACCAGCTCCAATAGTACTCTTCTTGTCCCCTTGGGGTGCAAGAAGGCTATCCGGGTATTCTCCACGCCTTTCCTTGGCTTCTCATCGATAAGCATCACCCCTTTACTTACCAGAGTTTTCAGGGCGGTGTCAATATGGTCAACCTCTAAAGCCAGGTGGTGTATTCCCTCGCCGAACTTCTCAATGTGCTTGGCAATAGCGCTGGTGGGGTCGGTCGATTCAATTAGTTCAATTTTGCTCTCGCCCACCGGGATAATGGCTGTCCTCACTTTCTGTTCAGCAACAACCTCTATATTCGTGACCTTTAGCCCCAGAACCTCAGTATATAATTTTACCGCTTCATCGATGCTGCTGACAGCAATGCCGATATGGTTAATCTTTTTTATCATGTCCTTTTGCCTCAAGGCTTTTCTTGATGAAATCAGCTATCTCGGCAATAGCGGTGCCGGGACCAAACACTTCTGCAATACCCGCTTCCTTCAGCTTGGGAATGTCTTTCTTAGGTATGATACCCCCAGCAATAAATAGTATATCTCTATCTGTTCTTTTTTTCACAAGCTGAACCGTCTTTGGGAAAAGGGCATTGTGTGCTCCAGAGAGGCAGCTCAGGCCGACGACATCCACATCCTCCTGTATCGCTGCTTCAGCAATCTGTTCCGGTGTCAGGCGCAATCCAAGGTAGATGACCTCCATCCCGGCATCCCTCAAACCCCGGGCGGTTACCTTGACTCCTCTGTCGTGGCCATCCAGACCGGGTTTAGCGATTAGTACCCTTATTATCTTATGCGGCATGACCTGTCCTCTAATTTGAGTTAAATAATGTGTGGTTCCCGGTATTCTCCAAAGATGCTGCGGAAGACATCGCTGATTTCGCCAACCGTGGCGTAGGCTTTTACCGCCTCAATCAGCGCCGGCATGACATTCTCACTGCTCTGCGCCACCTGGCGCACCTTTTCCAGAGCCTCCCTTACTTTCCGGTTGTCTCTCTCGCGCTGCAGTTTCTTCAGCCTTGCTATCTGCTTTTTCTCCACGGCTTCATCAATTTCCAGTATGCGCGGCTGGCGCTCTTCCCCAGTGGTGAACTTGTTCACGCCCACGATGACCTGCTCACCAGAGTCTACGGCTTTCTGATATTCGTAGGCAGAGCGCGCAATTTCACTCTGGATGTAGCCCCTCTTGATTGCCTCTAAGGCGCCGCCCATTTTATCGATTTCCTCGATATAGTTCTGCGCTCCCTTTTCTATTTCGCTGGTGAGCCATTCAACATAGTAGGAGCCGCCCAGTGGGTCAACGGTATCAGCAATGCCGCTTTCGTAGGCGATAATCTGCTGTGTTCTCAGAGCTATCTGCACCGCTTCCTCCGTCGGTAGAGCCAGCGCTTCATCAAAGGAGTTGGTGTGCAAAGACTGGCAGCCTCCGAGCGTGGCTGCCAGAGCCTGGATGGTTACCCGGACGATGTTATTCAATGGCTGCTGTTCGGTGAGGGTGAAGCCATCGGTCTGGACGTGATACCTCAGCATCATCGAGCGTGGGTTCTTAGCTCCGAATCGTTCCTTCATAATTTTTGCCCAGAGATGCCGCGCCGCCCTGAACTTGGCGACTTCCTCTAGGAGGTTGGTATAGGCAGCAAAGAAGAAGGAGAAGCGGGGCGCGAAGGAATCTATTTCCATTCCTTTCTCTCCCATCGCCTTGACGTATTCAATTCCATTGGCAAGGGTGAAGGCAACTTCCTGAATGGCGGTGGCGCCCGCCTCTCGCATGTGGTAGCCGCTGATGCTGATGGAGTTCCATTCCGGCATGTTCTGGGCGCAGTAGGTGCACAGGTCGGTGGTGAGCCTGATGGAAGGCTCGGGGCCAAAGATATAGGTATTTCTGGCGATATATTCCTTCAGGAGGTCATTCTGGGTCGTGCCTTTGAGCTTGCTTTTGTCCACACCCTGTTTTTCTGCTGTGGCGATATACATTGCCAGAAGAATGGTGGCGGTGGCGTTGATGGTCATGGAGGTGCTCACTTCACCCAGCGGGATGCCGTCCCATAGTTCCTCCATATCCTGCAGCGAATCGATGGCGACGCCACATCTGCCCACTTCTCCTGCCGCCAGCGGGTGGTCAGAATCATAGCCTTCCTGAGTGGGCAGATGGAAGGCAACACTGAAACCGGTCTGTCCGTGTTG
The DNA here is from genome assembly GCA_964534815.1 of uncultured Dehalococcoidales bacterium. GTDB lineage: Bacteria > Chloroflexota > Dehalococcoidia > Dehalococcoidales > CAZHRL01 > CAZHRL01. The sequence goes on from CAZHRL010000078.1 coordinate 3,610, forward strand.
ATAGAGGTATTTGTACCGTCGGTTCGTTTCCTCTACCGTGGCAAAGCCGGCATACTGGCGCATCGTCCAGAGCCGACCCCGGTAGCCTGTGGGCATGATGTGTCGCGTAAAGGGGTATTCTCCCGGCAGGCTGTTATCCGGCTCAATCCCGGCTAAATCGGCAGGCGTATAGACGCGTTTCACCACGCTTCCGCCAACCGTAGTGCGGAACTCTTTTTTGCGCTCCTCTGGTTCTTTCATCTCTTACTTTTTGTAGTCGTAAAAGCCTTGCCCTGTCTTGCGTCTGATATTCAACCTAGCTCCTCTTTGGATTCTTGATTTATGGTGAGAGAACTCTACGATTACCCTGCAGTGGTCGGTCTTTACCGGACTCGGCCAGTTAAGGAAGTCTCTCAGAGACAAAAACCCCTCTCAGCCAATCGCTTGCCTATTACGAGTGCTATTCTAACAAAGAGAAATCAGGTAAATCAAGCCGAGCCTGAATTTAAGTGTCATTGCGAGGGGCATCAGCCCCGAAGCAATCTCTAAGATTGCTTCGCTTCGCTCGCAATGACGCATTCGAGCTTCTGTCTTGTAAATTGCGAAACAGTCTCGTGCTATTTCTGCTGGGTTTTGCGGTAGTGTCTGATATATCGGGTGGCGTAAGGGTCTTTCCCTTTGAGCAGGTCGGCAGCGAGGATGGTCTCGACTACTCCTTTGGAGGCGGGGTTAGCCAGGGGGGCATTGACGCCGCACCAGATAGCCATAGCCAGAAAGCTGTTGTTGAGGATATGGCGGTTGGGGAGACCAAAGGACACATTCGAGGCACCCAGGGTCAGGTTCAGCCCCAGCTTTTCCGAAATAAGGAGCGTGGTTTTCAGACTCACTATCGCCGACTTCGCCTCTGCGCCAACGCTGAGCACCAGCGGGTCGATAAGGAGGTCTGCTTCCTGGAGACCATAGCTCCTCGCTTTGTTCGCTATCTTCTCAGCTACCTTGAGGCGTGTTTCGGGGTCGTTGATAATCCCCTTCTCGTCATGGCAGAGGGCGATAACGGCGGCACCAAATGCTTTCGCTAGAGGCAGGATAGTATTCAATGCCTTTTCTTCCCCGGTGGTGCTGTTTATCAGAGGTCGGCCCGGGCATACTTTCAAGGCGGCTTCCAGAGCCTTGTGGTTGGAAGAATCGAGGCAAAGAGGCACATCCACTGCCTCCGCTACCACCTTTACCGCCTGAGGCAGCAGGGCTATTTCGTCCAGTCCCGGCACGCCCACATTGACGTCGATAACGGCGGCTCCCTGCTCAACCTGGCTGATAGCCTCCTGTCTGATGAGTTCCCAGTCGCCCTTTCTGATGGCTTCGGCTAGCGCAGAGCGCCCGGTGGGATTAATCCGCTCGCCGATAATGACCGTGGGAGAATCGGGGGATATCTCTATTTTTTGCGTCTTACCCTGAAGTACGGTAATCACAGCTATATCCTTTGGAGTGTTCCAGCCGGTTAATCAAAATTGATGGAGCGGGTGATGGGATTCGAACCCACGACGTCTTGCTTGGGAAGCAAGCACTCTACCGCTGAGTTACACCCGCAATCGTAATCTAAGCGTAATCCTACGCTAAACTAGGTCGAAAAGCAAGCCTTTGGACTGCACCCCTACGATTGGACAGTAAGGGTTAGGAGAGTCTGGCGGGGTAA
>CAZHRL010000079.1:0-5274 GCA_964534815.1 uncultured Dehalococcoidales bacterium
CCCCTTCTGGCAACCTCTCTGATTTATGGGGTTGGTAGAAGGGGGCGAAGCCCCCTTATTAATTAAAACCCCCTCTCCTTCAAGGAGAGGGGGTAGGGGGTGAGGTCAAACGAAATATCAACTATAACCGAACAGAACGTAATGGTGCTACCATTCAACCAAAAACGAACAGGACCTTTCCCTGCCCCTTCCCACACTCACTGAAATCAGGGCAGAGCCGTTACGCCTTACAATTAGTGGAATTTTCATCTATAATGGACACACGTTTCCTAACCTTTAAGCCTTTTTAGCGTTATTAAGATTGAAGTATGCAGAAAAGGGGTGTTTTATGAAGAAGTGGATAATTGGGCTGGCGGTGGTTTTGCTGGTACTGCCTTTGCTGGTCTCCTGTGCTGGCAAGGCGGAAGTAGCGCCATCGGTAATCCCAGCCCCGGCACTGATGATGCCCCCCGCCGCCTTTGGGGGGGAAGTGGAGGCTCCCGCCTTTAAGGACAGCGGCGAGGGCATGACCATAGCGGTGGGCGAAGACCGCATGATTATCCGCACCGGGGATATGGCACTGGTGGTGGAGGATGTGCTTGTTGGGCGTGATAAAATAGCTCTTCTGGCGACAGGCTTTGGTGGCTATGTCGTCTCTTCGCAGATTAGCGGCGAGGAACAGGATATGAGGGGCTGGATTTCTATCCGTGTCCCTGAAGATAAGTTCGAGCCGGCGCTGGCGGAAATCAGGAAGCTGGCAGTAAGGGTGAATTCTGAGAGCACCAACAGCCAGGATGTCACCGAGGAATATGTTGACCTCGATGCCCGACTGAAGAACGCTGAGGCGACCGAGAAGCAGTATCTGGACTTGCTGGGAAAAGCGGAGACCGTGGAAGACATTCTGAAGGTCTACGATGCCCTTGCCCGGGTGCGTAGCGAAATCGAGCAACTCAAGGGTCGTCTGCAGTATCTGGAGCGCACAGCGGCGATGGGCTTAATCTCGGTCTATCTTGAGCCAGCCGTTAGCGGGAAACCGGTCGTCGGCGGCTGGAGTGCTCTGGAGATATTCAAGTCAGCCATCCGTGGCATCGTCACCCTGGGACAGTGGCTGGGCACCCTCGCCATCTGGCTCTTAATCTTCTCGCCTGTCTGGGGCACTATACTCGGGGTTGTCCTCTGGCGACTGCGCCGACGCAAGAAGGTTTAGCCTGAAAGCCGCTTCACCACCTCTTCCTGGCTTAGACCGTCGATGGCGATGAGCTTGCTGCGGCTGGTCTGCCCCCTGAGGATGGTGAGGCGGCTCTGGCTCACCTCCAGAAGCTTGCCGAGAAAATCAATTAGCTCTTTATTGGCTTTGCCCTTTTCTGGTGGTGCGGCGATTTTCACTTCCAGCACACCGTTACGGAAGCCCAGCACCTCGTTCCTGTGGGCACCGGGGTGGACTCGCACCGGGACAATCGCTGCCAAGGGCTGACTCCGCTACTCGTAGCTGCTGCGACCAACGGCACAGGCAATTGAAGCCAGGAGCAGGACAGCACTTATTACCATCCAGAACAAGGCAGTAAACTCCTCCCCTGCCACCTGGGGGATGATTTTTGTTGCCGTAACAATGCCCATCACCGCGCAGAGTCCGCCGATACTGCCGAAAGTCCAGGCTAACATTCCCATATTAAACCTCCTTCGTGCTTTATCTCGTTGTTCCTAGTATAATTTTAAAGAGGATTATTTGGCTCTTAGTGATAATAGCACGAAAAGATAAATTAGCCAAATATGGCTGGAAAGGTAGCGGATGTTGCACTCTTTTGAACTGGGCCCAATCAGACCACCGAGCGAGGCTTATTCTCTGCTCATCCGGGTGACGCGGAACTGCCCCTGGAACCGGTGCCAGTTCTGCCACACCTACAAGGGGACAAAATTTCAGCTCCGGTCGGTGGAAGAGATAAAAAATGAGATAGACACGGCTAAGGCGATATATGACCGGGTAAAAGAGCTTTCCTGGACAGCGGGCTACGGCGGCAATCTGAGGCAGGCAGCCGTGGCAGCACTGCGTGGCTCTCCCGATGCCGCTGTGCGCAATGTAGCTCTCTGGCTCTATGCCGGCGGCGAGAGTGCCTTTCTCCAGGACGCCAATACCCTGATTATGCGCACTAAAGACCTGGCGGAGGTAGTCCGGCACCTCAAGCAGACCTTCCCCAGCATCAAGCGAGTGACCAGCTATGGGAGGTCGGACACGGCGTCAAGAAAGACGCTGGAGGAATTGAAAGAACTGCGTGAGGCGGGGCTTTCCCGGCTTCACATCGGGCTGGAGTCGGGCTACGACCCGCTGCTGAAGTATATGGACAAGGGCGTTACCGCGGCAAGACATGTTGAGGGCGGGAAGATGGTGGTCGCTTCGGGGATTTCTCTCTGCGAGTATGTCATTCTGGGGCTGGGGGGCAGGAAGTGGTGGCGGGAGCACGCCAGCGAAACAGCCAGGGTATTGACTGAAATAGACCCCGACTTCATCCGGGTCAGGACGCTCGCTATCAACGATAAGATGCCTCTCTATGAGGAGGTGAAGAACGGCAACTTCCTCCGTTCCACGGAGGAGGAGATTGTCGAGGAGGAAAGGCTCTTCATCGAGCACCTGGAATGCCATTCCAACTTCGTCAGCGACCACATCACCAACCTGTTGCAGGAAATCGAAGGCAAGTTGCCTGAAGATAAGCCGAAATTTCTCGCCATTATTGACCGGTTCCTGGCGCTGCCGCCCGAGGAGAAGACCAACTTCAAGCTCGGCAGGCGGGTCGGTATCTATAACGAACTGGACGACCTGAAGGATGCGCAGAGACATGAGGCGGTGGAGCAGATGCTCAAGCGGCTGAGCCGGGACAATCACCAGGTGAGTGATGAGACAATCTTTGCGTTAATGGAGGAGTTCATCTAAATGGCGAGCCTGGAACAGGAGATAGGCGATTTGCTCCGTCGGAAGGGGCTGACGCTGGGTGCGGTCGAATCAGCAACGGGAGGTCTTATCTCTCACCGTATCACCAATGTCTCTGGCAGCTCCGACTACTATAAGGGTTCCGTCACCGCTTACAGCAACGAAATCAAGATTAAAGTCGTCGGGGTGAAAGAGGAGACCATCGAAAAATATGGCGCAGTGAGTCCCCAGGTGGTGGAGGAGATGGCTTTGGGTGGGAGGAAAGTCCTAGGTGTGGATATCTGCGTCGCGGACACGGGCATTGCCGGACCTACCGGGGCAACTCCCGGCAAACCGGTGGGGCTGTTCTACATTGGATTGTCGTATAAAGATGGAACGTACAGCTGGAAGCATCTCTTTCAGGGCGACCGGGAGCAGAACAAGCAGGCTGCCGCCGAGGCAGCTCTAGCTTGGGTGAAAGAATATCTGTTGAGTCTATAGTCTAATGTCTAGAGTCTTTAGTTTCTCTTTTTAATGGGTAAAATAATGGTAAAATTGCAGGAAAAGCAGGTCGTTACCTGCTTTCTTGAGTCTGTCGGCAAGATACTGCTCCTACGCCGCAGCGGGCAAGTCGGCACCTATCGGGGGAGGTGGGCGGGGGTCAGTGGCTATATCGAAAAGTCGCCCGATGAGCAAGCCTTAGTTGAAATCAGCGAAGAAGCGGGGCTATCGGGCGAAGACATTAAACTGTTGAAAAAAGGCGAGCCTGTGGTGGCTGAGGATGAAGAGCTCGGCATAAGATGGGTGGTTCACCCCTATCTGTTTCACGTCAAAGACCCGACTAAAATCCGCATCGACTGGGAACATAAAGAGTCGCGGTGGATAGACCCCAAAGATATTGGCAGCTACAAGACCGTACCCAAGCTGAAAGAGGCGTTAGCTCGAGTTCTTAAAAGCTAGCCCTCGTCGAAAGCTTTTCCATATAGCTCATCGCTACTCCAGCGTCAGGTCGTAGATGCGCCAGGTCTTATAGCGTTTCGCTCCCATGAACTCTGAAGGGCTGAGAATCAGGTGATTATCCTCCAGTAGCAGGGAGGCTTCACATTTTTGATAGCCCCTCTGCATGGCATACTCTTTGACCTCACTGAACAAAAGAGCGTCAATACCAAGTTTGCGGAAGCCGGGGCAGACGCCAAAAAACATGAGCCGGACGAAGGGAATGCGCCGCCGTGTCAGGAGTAGCCTAGCCACACGCACCAAGTCTGAGTCTCCATACCATTTCCACCGCGGGCGCAGGGCATAATTCGGGTCCGGGAAAGCTCCCAGCACACCGGCTGGCTTGCCTTGAACAAAAGCAAAGCGTACCATGCCGGGGTCTGCCACCATCTGCAAGGAACCTGCCAGGGCTACGGCTTCTTCATCGGTAATAGGCAGAAAGCCCCAGTTATTAGCCCACGCTTCGTTGTAGATTTGGGCTATCAGGCGCACTTCGGAGACCAAGTCCTTGAGATTCAGCGGGCGTGTTTCAATGTCCCGGCGCAGCCTTACCTGTTCCGCCAGCTTCGTCAGACGTTCAGGAATTGGAGCCTGTACGTCCATTATGTAAGCATGATAGTCTTTAGCCTTAACAAAGCCGTACTGTTCCAAGAATTCGCTGTAGTATGGGGGATTATGGGTCAATTCCACTGTGGGAGGGTGCTGAAATCCGTCCAAAAGGATGCCCTGACGTTCGTGGGTGGCATTGGAATATTCCCCTGGACCACGCAGGGTGGACATACCGCGACCTTTTACCCAGGAGCGAGCCCGGTCCAGCAGGGCCTTGGCGACTTCGTAGTCGCGGATGACTTCAAAGAAACCGAAAAAGCCGATGTGGGCATCGTAGTGGTCATTGAATCGTTTATTAATAGCCGCTGAGATTCGCCCCACTGGCTTCCCATCCTGCCAGGCAAGGAAATGGGTAACATCGGCATGGTGGTGGTAGGGGTGCGCCCGACTGAGCAGACCAACCAGACCAAGTAGGCGATTACCTAGCAGGTCACCTCGCAGTGGGGGAGTCCAACAATGGTCATGACGATAAAGACGCCATGGTAAGTTGGCAAAGACCTTGAGCCGAGGAGCATCCAGAGCGATTTCCTCAATCTTCAAAGCACAATTAATACTATCTACCTCCAGAAAGACGATGGGGTATTATACCATGAACCAGACCTCTACCCCAAAAACAAGTCAAGTTTGTGTTGCGTTTTGATGTTTTAGAGATGGCGGCAGTAACCACTCGTGACTGGTGCCCTTGAAGAAGGATACCCAGGGGGTAAGGGGATAGGGTCATTGATGCAACGAGAATCAAGCGACAGAAGAAAGATTGGATGATTGCCACCGCCCCCACCCAGTGCTAT
>CAZHRL010000080.1:0-5224 GCA_964534815.1 uncultured Dehalococcoidales bacterium
TAGAGCATATTAATAAGGTAATCAATATCGACCAGTCACCCATCTGGCGCACCCCGCGCAGCAATCCCGCCACCTATACCGGGACATTTACCCCTATTCGTGAGCTTTTCGCCACTGTCCCCGAGGCTCGAATGAGGGGTTACGCGCCAGGTCGGTTTTCCTTTAACGTCAAGGGTGGGCGCTGCGAAGCTTGCCGCGGCGAAGGGTTTATCCAGATTGAGATGCAGTTTCTGCCCGATGTCACTGTCCCCTGCGAAGTCTGTAAAGGGAAACGTTATAATCGTGAAGCCCTTGAAATAAGGTTTAAAGGCAAGAACATCGCGGAAGTGCTGGATATGACCGTGGAGCAGGCGAAGGAGTTCTTTGAGCACTTCCCCAAGGTGAAGAATAAGCTCGAGACGCTGTGGGATGTGGGCTTGGGCTATATTCGATTGGGTCAGCCGGCACCGACGCTTTCCGGCGGCGAGGCGCAGCGGGTGAAGCTGGCAACCGAGCTTTCAAAACGGTCGACGGGCAGAACGCTCTACCTTCTTGACGAGCCGACGACCGGCCTTGCCTTTGACGATGTCGCCGCGCTGCTCCGTGTTTTACAGCGCCTGGTCGATGCCGGCAACACTGTGGTGGTCATCGAGCATCATCTGGACGTAATTAAGAACGCCGATTATATTATCGACCTTGGGCCCGGGGCGGGCGACCGCGGCGGCTATATTGTCGCTACCGGCACCCCTGAGGGGGTTGCCCGAATAGAATCTTCAGCCACCGGACGCTACTTGAAGAGAATACTGCCCAAAGAGTATGCTTTAACTAATTAGTTAGTATTTGCCCTTCGGTGAGTTGGTTGAGAAAAGGGAATACAAGTTGAGACAAACTAAGCCCCCCAGTCTCTTTTACGGCTATGTGGTTGTCTTGGTAGCTGCCCTCATCATGGTGGTAACCTGGGGGACAATCTATAGCTTTGGTGTCTTCTTCAAACCAATGTTAACCGACCTCGGCTGGACGAGAGCTGCCATCTCAGGCGCTTATTCCCTCACCTTTGTGGTAAATGGCTTTCTCGGTATTTTTGCCGGCAGACTGTGCGATAGATTCGGTCCTCGCGTGGTGGTTACCGTCTGTGGCTTGCTTATCGTCCTGGGCTATCTGCTTATGTCCCAGGTTCACGCTATCTGGCATATGTATCTTTTCTACGGGTTAATCATTGGGACTGGCTTGAGTGGCATCTATGTCCCTGCCATCACAACCGTCGCCCGGTGGTTTATTAAAAGGCGCGGGCTGATGACGGGCATCGTCATCGCCGGCATCAGTGTGGGGACACTGGTTACCTCACCGGTGGCTAACTGGCTTATCTCCAGCTATGGCTGGCGCACTTCCTACATTGTCATGGGTATCGCCGTTCTGGTTCTGGTAACACTGGCAGCGCAGTTCCTCAAGCGCGACCCGGCTCAATTAGGGCTGGTGCCCTATGGTGAGAGTGAAGCGGGAGAAAACAGTTCGCACCCCTCTATCAGTGGACTTTCCTTGTCGCAGGCAGTCCGCACTCGCCAATTCTGGATGCTCTGCTTCATGCTCCCCTTCTTTGAGTTCGGTGCCGATACCATCATGGTTCATATTGTTCCTCACGTCACAGATGAGGGTTTTTCTGCCGCCAGCGCTGCTGGCGTTCTGGCTACCATCGGTGGACTGAGCCTGGTCGGCAGGATTAGTATGGGCGGCATCGGGGATAGAATCGGTAACAGGCGTGTTTTCACTCTTGGCATGGGCATTGCGGTGCTCACTCTAATCTGGCTTTTGTTCGCTGGAGAGCTGTGGATGTTCTACCTCTTTGCTATCGTTTTCGGCTTTGCCTATGGGAGCTACGGTCCTTTGATTTCACTGTTGGTCGCCGATTCATTCGGCTTGAGCTCACTTGGCGTCATCCTTGGCGTGGTGACCTGTTTTGTCACCATTGGCGCCGCTATTGGTCCCATCTTTGCCGGAAAGATATTTGATGTAATGGGTAGCTATCAAGTGGCTTTCGTGGTCTGTGCTGTGCTCACTGCCAGCGCCATGATATTATCTCTTTTCTTAAAACCAATCACTAAAGCAGGGCGTGAAGATTGACATTTCTGTTCCCCATTGAAGGAGAGTCTGTTTGATGGGAAAATCCAAACTTTTCTATGGCTATATTGTGGTCATTGCTGGCTTTCTCATTCAGGTGCTGGGCTTTGGCATCTACAGTGCCTTCGGCGTCTTCTTTAATCCTCTGCTCGATGAGTTTGGCTGGAGTCGGGCGACGATTTCCGGAGCTGCCTCCGTGCTTCTGGTAATGTGGGGCTTATCCAATGTGATTGTGGGTGGGCTCAACGATAGATTTGGTCCAAAAATTACGACACTGGCTTTCGGTGTGACCTGGGGTCTGGGCTATTTGTTGCTGTCGCAAGTCAATGCTGTCTGGCAGTTGTATCTATTTTATGGCATCCTCGTCGGGATGGGCATTGGCTTTGTCGATGTCCTGCCATTGACCTTAGTCGCCCGGTGGTTTGTCAGCAGACGGGGGATGATGACCGGGGTGGTCAAAACTGGGGCGGGCTTGGGCATTTTCCTCTTTCCCTTGATTGCTGCCGGTCTCATCTCGAACTACGGCTGGCGTGCTTCCTTTCTTATCGTCGGCGGCATCGCTTTGGTGTTTGCCCTGGTCATTGCCCAGTTTCTTAAGCGCGACCCCGGTCAAGTGGCACTGAAAGCGCATGGTGAGAACGAGATGGAGCCAGACAGCTTGAGATTACAGGCAAGCGGTGTCCCTTTTAAAGAGGCGCTTCGCGTTAAACAATTCTGGATGCTCTGTATTGTCTATTTATTCGCCATCTTCTGTGGCGAAGCTGTTATGGTTCATATTGTTCCCTTTACCGTTGACCTCGGTATTCCGCAGGCGAGTGCGGCTGGTGCTCTGGCGGCTTTTGGCGCCGTCAGCATTGCCGGCAGATTTGTCATGGGCAGCGCTGCGGACAGGGTGGGGAGCAGGATTCCCCTTATTATTAGTTTTACGATACTGGTCATAGGACTCATCTGGCTGCAGTTTGCCGGGGAGCTATGGATGGTATATCTCTTTGCCGCGGTCTACGGCTTTGGGCAGGGCGGACTTTATACTGTGATGTCGCCGTGGGTGGCTGAGCTATTTGGCTTGAACTCACATGGTGCCATTTTGGGCGCTATTGGCCTTTTTGGCTCGGTGGGGGGCGCAATGGGTCCCTTCCTCTTTGGCTATTTCTTTGATGTCACTGGAAGCTACCGGGTGGCTCTCATCATCGGCGCCGCCCTCTGCCTTAGCGCCATAGTATTGTCTCTGTTCGTAAGACCAATCGCCAGAGCTAAGACAATAGCTTAAAATCCTGACTTAAGGAGCGTTCATTGACTGAGAAGACCAAGCCCAAATTTTTCTACGGCTACGTCATTGTCGCGGCTGGTTTCCTTATCAATATGGCGACCTGGGGGACACTGTATAGCTTTGGCATCTTCTTCAAGCCGGTATTGAGCGAGTTTGGCTGGACAAGAGCAGCCACCGCCGGCGCCTACTCCCTGTGCATTATATTCAGCGGCATTGGCAATGTTATCGTCGGCAGGCTCACTGACAGGTTTGGGCCCAGAATGGTGGTCGCCGTCTTTGGCATAGTCATGGGAGCGGGCTATATCCTGGTGTCCCAGATTCATGCTATCTGGCAGTTTTATCTTTACTACGGTGTTTTGCTGGGCATTGGCACGAGCGTTAACATTGTGCCGCTGGCATCGACCATCTCCCGCTGGTTCATTAAAAGACGGGGTATGATGATGGGCATCATTGTTTCCGGGATAGGTATCGGCACCTTCATCATGCCGCCGATAGCCAACTGGCTCATCACCACTTATAGCTGGCGGAATTCCTATCTTGTTGTCGGCATTGCGGTCTTGCTGTTGATGGTGGTAGCCGCCCAGTTTCTGCGGCACGACCCGCGTCAGATGGGGCTTTCCCCCTATGGCGAGAGTGAAGCGGGGAAAAGCAGTTCGCACCTTTCTATCGGTGGACTTTCCCTGTCGCAGGCGATTTCTACCCGGCAGTTCTGGATGGTCTGCGCCATGTATTTCTGCTGGGGCTTTGCGGCGCAGCTGGTAATCGTTCATATTGTGCCGCATGCTACTGATTTGGCGATTCCCACGGCACAGGCAGCCAGCGTTCTAGCGCTTGTTGGCGGCATTAGCGTGGCAGGGAGGCTCGGTCTGGGTGGTGCTAGCGATAGAATTGGGAGCAAGACGACAGCAGTTATCTGTTTTATCCTCCTGTCTGTGGCGCTGCTCTGGCTGCCATTAGCCCGGGAACTATGGATGTTTTATCTCTTTGCCGTATTCTATAGCTTGGGTTACGGTGGGCTGGTTGCTTTGCAGACATTGCTGATAGCCGATTTATTCGGTGTGATTTCCCTCGGTGTGATTCTGGGGATGATTATTTTTATCGGAGCCCTGGGAGAAGCGGTCGGTCCCGCAGTGGGAGGCTGGATATTTGATGTTACCGGTAGCTACCGCTGGGCTTTTCTGACCAGTGCCCTGTTATGTATTCTGGCTATTTTTTTGACGGCATTGCTGAAACCGGTAACACGGAAAAATCAGGATTGAAAACCCTGTTATAATTGGCTCAACAGAAAGGAAGATGCTTGAAAGACAAGCCTCACCGCTTTTTCTACGGCTATATCATCGTTGCCGCCGGTTTCCTCATTATGACCATAATGTGGGGAACCTACTACTCCTTCGGCATCTTTTTTGAGCCGGTATTAAAGGAGTTCGGCTGGACAAGAGCGGCTACCTCCGGGGCTTTCTCCTTATCTCTTGTGCTCACGGGTTTCTTTGCCATTGTCATGGGCAGGTTAAACGACCGCTTTGGTCCCCGGAAGGTGATTACCGCCTGCGCTTTGCTCCTGGGTGCCGGGTATATCCTGATGTCTCAGATTAGCGCTCTCTGGGAGCTATATCTCTTCTATGGTTTAATCCTCGGCATTGGTCTGGGCGGTGCTTTTGTCCCCGTTGCCTCGACAATATCGCGGTGGTTTATCAGGAGAAGGAGCCTGATGACGGGTATTACGGCTTCGGGCATTGGGGTGGGCACCTTTCTTATGCCGCCGATAGCTAACTGGCTCATCTTGAACTACGGCTGGCGCACTTCCTACATTATCATCGGCGCGGTGGCTGCGGTGTTAATCATCATCGCCGCCCAGTTTCTGCG
>CAZHRL010000081.1:0-5205 GCA_964534815.1 uncultured Dehalococcoidales bacterium
ATTTCCCAGTTTTCGACGGATGTTGAAATGCACCAGTATCTCATTTTGCCTCTGACTATTCTACCACCCCTGCATTATAACCTTCTACTCAATCTCCCTTATCACCCTCTCCAAATCCTCTGGCAGTTGTCATCGATTATTGTCATTCCAGCGAAAGCTGGAATCCAGGCCTACAATATCGTCGTACAAATCTTTCCACTCCCGATTTGTCTCTTCAATCAAGCTAATTTTCCACTTCCTATGCCAGGCCTTCAATTGTTTTTCACGTCTAATAGCTGATTCAACGCTTTCACACTGCTCATAGTGTACGAGCGTATGAACTCCGTATTTCTCGGTAAAACCCTTGATTAAGTCATTCTTATGCTCGTAAATTCGCTTGACCAGATTATTGGTGACGCCGATATAAAGCGTCCCATTACGTCTGCTTGCCAGTATATAGATGTAGTAACTCAATACGCCTCTGCTGGATTCTGGCTTGCGCCAGAATGACATCTGCTAATCATTAGGATTTTGCCTGAATCTCCCTCAGCGCCCCCTCTAAGTCCTCCGGCAGCTCGGAGGTGAACTCCACAAACTCGCCGGTGGAGGGCAGGCGGAAGCCCAGCTTATAGGCATGGAGGAATTGGCGTGATAAATAGGGAGATTTCACCCCATAAACGGCATCGCCCACCACCGGATAGCCGATGGCAGCCAGGTGCACTCGAATCTGGTGCGTGCGACCGGTCTGCGGTCTCACCTCAAGCAGGGTGTAATCGCCGAGATATTTCACCACGGTGTACTCGGTGCGGGCTTCCCTGCCCTGCCTCACCACCGCCATACGCTTGCGGTCGCCCGGATGCCGCCCGATGTCAGCTTCGATAATACCTCTTTCCGGGGTGAGGTGCCCTTTCACCAGCACCTGATAGGCTTTTGTTACCGAGCGCGACTTAAACTGCTCGGCTAGTTTCAACTGGGCGGCGCTGTTTTTTGCCACGAGCATCACCCCAGAGGTGTTCTTGTCCAGCCGGTGCACCACGCCCGGACGCAGGGAATCGCCCATATCCGCCAGATGGGGAAAATGCGCCAGAATGGCATTGATAAGAGTATGACCGGGATGCCCCGGCGCGGGATGGACAGTGAGCCCGGCGGGTTTATCCACCACCAAGAGGTCAGCGTCTTCATAGAGAATCTTGAGAGGCATAGCTTCGGGCGAGAGGGGGCTGGGGGAAGGCGGCGGTAGAATAACCTCGACTCTGTCAGCGGCATTAAGCTTTAAGCCTGCTTTCGCGGCACGGTCGTTGACGGTGACATAGCCTCCCTCAATGAGCTTCTGTGCCTGGCTGCGGGACAGCTCGGGGCACTTCTCACTGACATACTTGTCCAGTCGGACTGCGGACTTCTCAACGACGAAACGATATACCCTGTCCATCCTCGTCAGGCTGATGAACCAGTTTTACTCTGCAGCGAGCGCAGCAAGGCATAAGCAAAGATGAGCACGCCCACAGTTACCGCAGAGTCAGCAACGTTAAACGCCGGCCAGAAGCCAACATCGATAAAGTCGGTAACATAGCCCAAGCGCACCCGGTCAATCAGGGTGCCCATAGTACCGCCGAGAATTAAGCCCAGGGAGAGCTTGCCCAGCCGGCTACTCAAAAAGGGCAACCGCGAGGAAAAAGCAAAAGCCAGGATAAGGATGATGACGATGCCGATTAAAGCGATAATAGTTAAGGCAAAAGAATATCCCTGAAATAAGCCGAAGGCGGCTCCCGTGTTGTGGACATGAACGATGCTAAATAGCCCGAATTTGAAAATCTGCTGCCCTTCAGGATAAGACCTTATCCATACCTTGCTCCACTGGTCGGCGGCGACCACCAGCAAAGCCACAGCCAGGGGAAAGAATAGACTCTGCCACCTGCTGGAAAGGCTATTTACCTTTTGCCTCCTTTGCCTGCTTGGCTTTGCAGCTCATGCAGAACTTCGCCTGGGGAAGCGCTTCCAATCGGGCAGGGTCTATCGGTTGACCACACATCTCACATAAGCTGTAGGTTCCTTTTTCGAACTTGGCTAAAGCGTGCTCAGTGGCAGCCAGATGCTCCTTTATCTGTCTCTCCAGAGCCAGCCGCTTCTCCAGCTCAAAGCTTTCTGTCGCCTCCTCCTCCCGCTTCCCAAAGGGACTGCCATCCCGCCTCACCTCGGTGGGCTGGGCTTCAGCTTCCTGCTGCTTTAATTGCTCGAGCAGTTGCTTCTTTTCGTTCTTAAGTCGAGCCCGAATTAGTTCGTATTTAATTGTCACTGTTTCCGCCTCCCACTCACCTGTCTAGTCTGAGATAGGCAGCCTCCGATTCTTTCTCCTCTTTATGCTGACGAGTAAGCTAAATTATAGTAAGAGTTACACTGGAAAACAATAGTCGGTGGAGAGATTAGTCTAACATCTTCCGTAGCTGGCGAATAGTGCTCACCGCCTGTCCCTGCCAGTGATTATTGGCGAAGATAAAGGTCTTTTCCGACATACTCTCCAGCTTTCGAATGCGGGGCAGCCATTCGCTGAGTTCCTGCGGCGTATAGCTATAATCATACCGCTCATAAGCCTGCTCGTGCTGCCACCACTTAGCACTATTACGTCCGTGCAAGCGGACATAGCCTATCTTACTGGTCGCCTCAGCTACGGGAGGTAAAAGGTTAGGCAACGGGGGTTCATCAACACAGCAGAAGCCCAAATCCAGATGCCGCAGCCAGCCGAAAACCTCGCTGCGCAGCCACTGGGCATTGCGAAATTCGATAACCACCGGCAGTCCACCCAGCCTCTCTTGAAACAGCCTGAGGTAGTCCCAGTTGCGACGGTTCAACTTAAAGCTGTAGGGGAACTGAGCGAGGATGCAGCCCAGCTTCCCCGCAGCGATAACCGGCTCCAGCACCTGGCGAAAAGCCTCGAAGATGGCGGCACTGTCTTCTAACTGATGCGTCATTCCCTGATGCGCCTTGATAGAAAACACGAAGCCCTCGCCTGTTTTTTCAACCATTGCTTTCAAGACGGAAGGTTTAGGCAGAACGTAAAAGGTCGCGTTCACTTCACAGGCGTCAAACTCCCGAGCGTAGTAGGTAAGCCATTCCCTTTTGGGCATGCCCAGCGGGTAAAAGTTGCCCACCCAATCTTCATAGCTAAAACCGGAAGTGCCGAGATAAATCATGATTTATGTAACCTGCTTAATTCAAGTGTATACTAACGCCCCAGTCTAGTCAACCGCCTTGTTTTTCGACCCTTTCTCTGCGACTCAACTTAAGCTATGATAAAAATATTAAGGGGGTGAGCCGGATGAAAGAGCAGTCTATTGCGGAAATACACGTTGTCCCTCTGGGCACGGCAACGACCAGCCTGAGCCGCTATGTGGCAGCGGTCATGGAAATCCTGAAAGAGGCAAAGGACATAAAATACCAGCTAACCGCCATGGGCACCATTATTCAGGGACCGCTGGAGCGGATATTTGAAGTGGCGCAGAAAATGCACGAAGTCCCCTTCACCATGGGCGTGCAGAGGGTTGCCACCACGCTCTACATTGATGACCGCCGCGATAAGCTGGGGAGCATAGAGGGCAAGGTTAAGTCGGTGGAAGAGAAGCTGAAAAGCCGCTAATTGCCTTTCCTCACAAAACCTGAGCTAACGAGGTTGTTCAGCAACTCACAAGACAGAAACCCGAATGCGTCATTGCGAGTCCTTCAGCAGAAGGACGAAGCAAGCCTTGAATCAGACACAGATTATTGGTTGAGATTGCTTCGGGGCTTTGCCTCTCGCAATGATGAGGCGTGATTATATTCTTAAACAATCTCGGCTAAACCCCTTGACAAGATAAACAACTTTCAGTATCATAATTGAAAAGCATTTTCATATACAGGCTGATATGAGACTTAACAAGAGAAAAATAGTGGCAGTCTTGAGACAAAATGGGTATAAAGTGACCCCGCAGCGGCGGGCGGTGATTCAGACCATCGCTGCCAACCAGGACCACCTCACCCCGGCTGCCATTTATGAGCGCGTGCAGAAAGAGCACCCCAATATCGGTCTGGTTACCATCTACCGCACCCTAGAGCTCCTGACCAGGCTAAATCTCATCTGCGAGCTGCGCACTGGGGGCAATTGCCCCAGCTACACTGCCGGCGCGCCAGAACACCACCATCACGTGATTTGTGATAGCTGTGGCAGGGTCGTCGACTTCAGCGGCTACGACCTCGCTGAACTGGAGCAACAGCTGACGCAGGAAACCAGGTTCAAGATTAACCGCCATATACTTGAATTCATCGGCTTATGCCAAACCTGCCAGAGAGAAACGACATAGCCTTTGTAAGCACTCACGATAATGATTTCAAAGTCAGCTAATGATAAGAGTTTTCGATTGAATATCAAACAAATGCTGAAGCAAATCGCAGTGGAGCTTGTCCGCCATGCCCCGTTCACGGCTCTTGGCGCCGGCAGCGGCATTGCTATCATGGCGCTCATCATCCTGCTCAACGCCCTTCCCCAGCTATCCGCAGTCTCTTATAACCTGTTCTATGTCCTGCATCCACTCCACGTCGCCCTGAGTGCCATCGTTATAACAGCGATGTACAAGAAGCACAGCAAGGGCAAAATCTGGGCAACTATTTTAGTCGGCTATATCGGGTCAGTCGGTCTAGCTACTCTAAGCGATTCCGTATTTCCTTACGCAGGAGAGGTGCTCCTCCGACTGCCACACGCGGAAGCCCACATTGGCTTCATTGAAGAATGGCTCATCGTGAACCCGGCCGCCTTCCTCGGTATCGCCATCGGCTACTGGAAAACGGTTACCAAACTGCCCCATTCGGCGCATGTGCTCGTCAGCACCTGGGCATCTTTACTCCACATCATCATGGCGCTGGGTGCTACGGTAGACATCCCGGCCCTGTTTCTCATTTTCCTGCTGCTTTTCATCTCGGTCTGGATTCCCTGCTGCTTCAGCGACATCGCCTTTCCTCTCCTTTTCACCGGCAACAGCTTGCCAGAGCACAAAAGATAATCTATACTCAACACTAAACAAAGCTTAAAGGAGAGATGCCGACGAACCTTTCCGTTCAGCTAGCCCCAAAACACCCAAAGGGATTGCGACTGGCTAACCCGGTGATGACCGCCTCGGGCACCTTTGGCTACGGGACGGAGGCAAGCCACCTGTTTGACATCCAGAGGCTGGGGGCTATCGTCTGCAAGGGGACCACCCT
>CAZHRL010000082.1:0-5175 GCA_964534815.1 uncultured Dehalococcoidales bacterium
CGAAGGAGGAATTTGAGCAATTTGTCGAAGACAGAAAGAAGGGCACGGTGCTGCGCCGAGTGGGTGAGCCTGAAAATATCGCCAGGACTGCTCTCTTCTTGGCTTCGGAAGACTCGTCCTTTATCAGCGGGCAGACTATCCCGGTGGATGGCGGCAGGACAAATCGGATGTAATCTACTCTGAGGAGGTCGCTATGGGTAAGCTGGACCAGAAGGTAGCTATTGTTACCGGCGGTGGCACGGGCATCGGGCAGGCAATTGCTCTGACCTTTGCTAAAGAAGGGGCGGATATCGTCATCTGCGGTCGGACGATGGATAAACTTGAAAAAGCTGCTAAAGAGGTTGAAGCTCTGGGACGGCATTGCCTGGCAATACCGGCTGATGTCAGCATCAAGGCGCAGGCGCAGGGTATGGTCGAACAGGCGGTAGCTAAGTTCGGCAAAATCGATATTCTGGTCAATAATGCCGGGGTGGTGCGCCGGGCATCCTTGCTGGATATGAGTGAAGCGGACTGGGATACCGTCATGGCGATAAATCTCAAGGGCGTTTTTCTATGCACCCAGGCAGTGGCACCCTACATGATAGAACGGAAATACGGCAAGATTATCAACATATCTTCCTCAGCGGGGACGGGTTGCCTCATCCCCGGGCTGGGTGGCTATTCCGCGGCTAAGGCGGGAGTAATACAGTTGACCAAAGCCTTTGCTTTTGAGATGAGTCGCTATGGGATAAATGTTAATGCCATCGCCCCGGGTGTTGTGATTACTCCTATAACCTATTTTCAAAGAACGACGGAGCAGGTGGAGCAATACATCGAAAATGGGAAGAGGGTCTCGGTTCTGGGAAGAGTGGGTTCGACTCAGGACATCGCCAATTTAGCCCTGTTCCTGGCTTCTGACGAGTCCTCTTTTATCTCTGGAGAGACTATTGCCAGCGATGGCGGCAGGCTCGACCGAATGTAGGTTGCTCCTCGATGGAGAGCAAAGCGGCAAAAAGAGTGGTTTCCAGACAAGAGCCATTGGTTGAGGGGTCGCTTCTGGCTCAGACCAGGGGCTTGCTGCGCCGCTTTGACCTGCGGGCGAAGAAGAGGCTGGGGCAGCACTTCCTCATTAACGGAGGTGTGCTGAAACGTATCATTGCCGCCGCCGAGCTTTCCCCTGATGATGTTGTTCTGGAAGTGGGACCTGGGCTGGGAATTCTGACCAGAGAACTGGCGAAGAATGCCGGCTGGGTGATTGCCGTTGAGCTTGACAGCAAGCTGGCAGAACTGTTAAAGGAGACACTGGCTTCTTTCGGCAACTTTGCCGTGGTCAACCGGGATATATTAGAAGTTGACCCGGCGGCTCTGCTTCAGGAGCAGCGGGCGAACTTCCCCCCGGCAATAAGCCGCCCATCACACTATAAGGTTGTCGCCAACCTGCCCTACTATATCACCTCGCCGGTGTTGCGCCACTTCCTGGAAGCTTCGCTGAAGCCTGACCTGATGGTGGTCATGGTGCAGAAAGAAGTAGCCAGAGCGATTGTTGCCAAGCCGGGTGAGATGAGCGTGCTCAGTGTCAGCGTCCAGTTTTATGGTAAGCCGGAAATCGTCAGCTATGTCCGCGCCGGTAGTTTTTACCCCGCACCGGAGGTTGACTCCGCGATATTGCGTATAGCGCTTTACCCCGCCCCACCCGTACCGGTAACCGATGCCAGAAGCTTTTTCGAGGTGGTAAAGGCGGGCTTTTGCGCCCCGCGCAAGCAAATCGCTAACTCTCTGGCTCAGGGTCTGGGCTTGCCCCGGGCTGAGGTCTCAGCGATGCTGGAAAAGGCGTGTGTCGCCTCGCAGCGGCGGGCGGAGACCTTGACCTTGGAAGAGTGGGCGCGGCTGTGGCAGGCGTTTATGGAGTGGAGAAATCGGCATGGTGACAGTGCTAGCGCCGGCTAAGATAAATCTGACGCTTGAGGTTCTGGGGAAACGCCCCGATGGTTATCATGAAATCCGCAGCGTGGTGCAGACTATCAGCCTCTGTGATACCTTTGGCTTCCAGTTAAGCCAGAATATTGAGTTCGAGTGCGCCAACCCAGACTGGCTGCCACAAGAGAGCCTCGTAGTTGGGGCGGTGCACTTGCTTCAAGAGAAAACAGGCTGCAATAAAGGGGCGAAAATAGAAGTCGTGAAGCGTATCCCCCTGATTTCAGGGCTGGGCGGTGATAGCAGTGACGCCGCCGCTACTTTGGTCGGACTTAATCGACTATGGGAATCGGGTTTATCGCGGCAGGAGTTACACGAGCTGGCGGCGCAGTTAGGCTCAGATGTGCCCTTCTTTCTCTATGGCGGCACGGCGCTCCTTGAAGGGAGAGGTGAGCGAGTTACCCCCTTACCTCCCTTCCCTCATATGCGGGTTATCGTGGTGGTGCCTGATGTTCCCCGACAGCCCGGCAAAACAAAGCAGCTTTATGAAAGCCTTAAGCCCAACCATTATACTGATGGTCGGATTTCTCAGCGGTTCATAGATTGGCTGAAGACGGGAGGAGAGTTCGCCCCTTCACTTCTCTTCAACACCTTCGAAAATGTTGCTTTCGCCTCCCGCACTTCCCAGCTGAGCGTCTCTCGGGGGCACGCCATCGAGCTCGGTGCCACCCATGTTCATCTGGCTGGCTCAGGACCGGCGCTATTCACGCTGGTGAAAGACAGGAGTCAGGCTGAGGAGCTGTACCTCCGCTTCCGACAGCAGAAAATGGAATCCTACCTGACGGAGACACTGGAGACGAAGGAGTAGGGATGTGCCCGCTTTAGCCATTGTTATCGGCTATCTTCTCGGCTCTATCCCCTTTGCCTATATTGTTGTGCGCCTGTTCAAAGGTGCGGATATTCGTAAGTTTGGCGGTGGTAATGTGGGCGCCTTGAATGTGGTGAGGGAAGTCGGCCCGGCACTGGGAATCGGCGTTCTTCTGGGTGATGTGGGCAAGGGCGCCTTGGCGATACTCGTTGCCAAGTGGCTGGGCGTTGGCACGATATTCGTGTATCTCGCCGGTTTTGCCGCTGTCGTCGGGCATATCTGGCCCACTTTTCTCAGATTTAAGGGAGGCAGAGGGCTGGCGACCACCCTCGGGGTGCTCCTCGCTGTGGAGCCAATCCAGCTTCTTGTCAGTTTTGCCATAATGGTGGTGGTTATCCTTATCACGAGCAATCCCAGGCTGGGGGCTATCATCGGGCTGACCCTTTTGCCGCTGATTGTCTGGGGGTTTGGCGGCACGCTTGACGTTATTCTCTATTCCCTTTCGCTGCCGCTTTTCATCGCTCTACTGACAATTCCAGACTTCAAGAAAGCCTTTACCACCGATAGAAAAGACCTTATCGTTGACCATAAGTATAAGTTCTGGCAGAAAAGAAAGTAGTTATCGTTATCTTTGATGAGTCTGATAAATTGACCTATAATTAGCGGAAATAAGGAGGTGTCATATGGGCGATACCAGGAAGAATTTGCAGGATGCTTTTGCCGGAGAGAGCCAGGCAAACCGACGCTACCTCTTTTTTGCCGAAAAAGCCGAGCAGGAAGGTAAACCCTGCTATGCCAAGCTCTTCCGAGCTGCTGCCGAGGCGGAGACAGTCCATGCCCGCAATCATCTGAAGACGCTGGGCGGTATCGGCTCGACTAAGGAGAACTTGCAAGCCGCCATCGGCGGTGAGCACTACGAGTTCACCAAGATGTACCCTGGCTTCATCGAGCAGGCTAAGGCTGAAGGCAACAAGAAAGCTGAAATTACTTTTGACTTGGCGAACAAGGTGGAGAAAATTCACTATTCCCTCTACGAAAAGGCGCTGAAAGCCCTCGAGGCAGAACAGCAGCTTAAAGATGAGCCTTACTTTGTCTGCCAGAACTGCGGCTATACCGTGGGCGGTGAAGCCCCGGAGAAATGCCCCATCTGCGGCGCCCTGCGCAAGATGTTTAAGAAGGTGGAGTAAGATTATTTAGGGGATTAACAGGGGCGAAGCCTCTCTTAAAAACAAACTCCCTCTCCCCTCACTGAGGGGAGAGGGTAAAGGGTGAGGAGTTGGTAAAGGGTGAGGAGTTGGTAAAAGGTGTGACAATGAGTATTAAACTAATTACAAAGCTAAAGGGTGCTCTATCAATTAATGAGAGTATGGCTCGAAATGGAATCCTATTTTTGTCCTTTGGTCTTTTATTGCTAGCGGTAAAGCAAGTGGGTGAAACTCCTGCATGGAGCTTAATACCTGGATTGGGGTTAATACATCCTCCACCTGTTTGCTTTTCTACACCTTTAAGGATAATCCTTATCGTAATATCACTGATGGTTATGTTTGCCGTTTTCTGGATATCGCGGAAGTATAAGCTTGCGAGTTTCTTAAAGGGGAGGCTTAAGCTGGTAGCAAAGTTGATTGTCGTTTTTCTTCTATTATTATTTCTATTCTTTGCCTTATGGTTAACACCAGCTATTCCCGTAAAGGGCTATACAATTTTAGGGATATTCACTCTTGGGATATCGTTATTATTTATGATTGCAGTTTTCTGTAGATGGTTAGCGTGTAAGCTTGATGATTGTTTAAAAAGCCAGTTTCGTCCTGTATACTGGATAATCTTCTTGCTTGTTTATATATTTGGTTTTCTCAGAGGTTTGTCGAGTATTCCTGTGGAAAATATTGCTTATCGTTACGCAAATTGGCTGGGTTTAATTTGGTTTGTCGTAATTGTGATAATCATGTATAAAGCTGCTTGGCAGGTAGAAAAACGTAAATAATAACATTTACTTTTTATGTATCTCCACCCCTCACCATCTCCACCTCTTCCCTCTTGCTCTTCACCTTCCCGTCCAGCCGGGCTTCGAGCAGGCGCGCTAAAATCTCCTTAATCTGCGGTCCCTGCGGGATGCCCATCTTCAGCAGGTCGTCGCCGGTCAGCGCGGGCTTGACGTAGCGCAGCTTGCTGTTAAAAATTTCCAGGTGCTGGTGTGCCACGGGAGAATCGCTAGCCAGCAAGTTGGCGCTGATGGCTGTCTGTGAATAGCCGTGGAGCAGGCGGTAGATAGCACTGTTGGTCAGTCTGGAGTCTAGAGTCTTTAGTCTGCTTTTAATTTCCAGTGTATCCCGCAACGTCTGAGCTACTGGTTTGGGCAGTCGAAGATATGAAATCAGTGTCTCAATCTTCTCAAGAGTAAGGTGGTAGGTCAGCAG
>CAZHRL010000083.1:0-5159 GCA_964534815.1 uncultured Dehalococcoidales bacterium
GACCCTATTGCAGTCAACTGGAATAACTCAACAGAGGCCAATTTTAATATATCAGATTTGGAAAAATCGCCCAGTGAGCCAGCCCAGTATTCTCAGTTGCCTGCAGCAGCGGGCAATGCCAGAAGCTACGGTGTCTGGAATAGAGATTTTGCCGACTGGCTTTACAGAGACCAGAAGCTCGAACTGCTCAAAAGCCCGACTCTCAAACAGTTCTCCACACTAGGTGAGCCTGAACGTGACTTCCGCATTCGGTTACAGCAGAGCGCTCGTGAGCAGCGAGACGAGGCAACAGAAAAACTTCGACAAAAATATGCATCGAAGCTGGCTACACTGGAAGAACAGGTCCGCCGAGCCCAGCAGGCAGTTGACAGAGAAGCAGAGCAAGCAAAGCAACAAAAAATGCAGACGGCTATATCAGTAGGAACAACTCTACTGAGCGCTTTCGTAGGCAGGAAAGCGGTTAGCTATTCATCTCTGGGACGTGCCACAACCGCGGCTCGCGGCGCCAGTCGTATTATGAAAGAGTCCCAGGACATAAAGCGTGCTCAGGAGACGGTGGCGACTTATCAGCAGAGGCTGCAGGAACTTGAATCCTCATTTAAGTCTGAGATGGAGTCGTTAGCAACCAAGATTGACCCGCTAACTGAGGAGCTGGAGCAAGTTATTGTAAGGCCGGCAAAGAAGGATATCTCTGTGCGCCTGACCACGCTGGTCTGGATACCTCACTGGCAAAGCGCAGATGGGAAGTTGTCGCCAGCATGGGAGTAGCTAAGCATATCTTGACATCACGTGATTTCGTGATAAAATGAAAACCCCCCAAAGGGGGCGAGTAATAAATGATATGAGGATCACCCGCACGAAGTAGAATATGTTTTTCCTGTGGGTAAAAAGGACGGCCCGCTCAGGCTACTACTTCGAACTCGTCTTCTAGAAGAATATCTTTGGAAGAGCGTCCCACCATCGCTTTGAAAACACCGGGCTCGACGGTAAACTCCATATCTATGTTATAGAAGCCAAGGGTTTCTGCTGGCAATTCGAATTCCACTGTCCTGGTTTCACCAGGTTCCAAAGCGATTCGCTTGAAACCTTTCAATTCTTTCACCGGCCTGGTAATGCTGGCAACCACATCGTTTATGTAAAGCTGGGCTACTTCTTCCCCTGCTCTGCTCCCGGTATTCTCGATGTCAACCTTTACGGAGATTTTGCCGGCTAGAGTGACCCGATTTGGCTCTATCCGTAGGTTGCTGAACTTGAATGTGGTATAGCTGAGCCCATAGCCGAATTCGAAAGCCGGGCTGGTGCTGGCATCAACGTAATCCCCCCAGAATTGGGACCTGCCACCCGACGGCTTATGCCCGTAATACACCGGTATCTGGCCTACCTTCGCCGGGAATGATATGGGGAGTTTGCCTCCAGGGTTATAGTCACCAAATAGAACATCAGCAACCGCATTGCCACCCTCCTCCCCAGGCAACCAGGCTTCGATGATAGCCGGTATCTTCTCTGTAACCCACCCCAGAGCAAGCGGCCTACCATCTACGAGAACAAGCACTACAGGAGTTCCCGTTTCATAAATAACTCTAACGAGGTCATCCTGAACACCCGGAAGGCGTAGTTCGGCGCTGTCTCTCAGTTCCCCGCAGGTACAATCGGGAACCAAACCTGATTTTCCTCCAACTACCACGATGGCTACGTCAGCTGCCTGTGCAGCTTTAACTGCTTCAGGAAAACCGTCTTTGGAAGCGCTATTGTACTCACAGCCAGCTGCATACAGTATCCTGGTATCCTTACCAAGCTTGGCCTTAATCCCCTCCAGTATGGTGACTACAGGGACAGTAACGTGGTCTGCTCGCTCATCCGGAGCCGGCAATTGAGCGCCTGTTGCCTCTGCTGCCATTATTGTTATCTCAATATGGGCAGGGTAAGTATAGTCACCCAGTAGATTCCTCTGGACACCCGCGTTCGGACCTATAATGGCGATGGTCTTAATATTCTTATTAAGTGGCAGGATATTGTCTTCGTTCTTTAACAGGACCATTGATTTCCGCGCAGCCTCGAGGGCAAGTTTACGATGCTCCGGCAGGTCAAAAACCTTTGCTGCCCCTTCTGCCTTAACATAAGGATTTTCAAATATACCCAGCATGAACTTAAGTCTCAGTATCCTTAAAACAGCCCGGTCAATCAATTTCTTTGACACCAGGCCCTTTTCAATTTGTTCCTTCAAAGGCTGGGCATAGCAGTCATGCCTGGGAAGCTCGATATCAATGCCGGCAGTAAGAGCCAGCCTGGCTGCATTTGCCTTATCAGGAGCCATTCGGTGATAGCTCTGCAAACTGTCAACAGCATAGTAGTCGGAAACAACAACCCCCTCAAATCCCCATTCGTTACGCAAGATATCCGTAAGCAGCTCTGTAGAAGCAGCGCATGGTATACCATCTATTTCGTGGTAGGCATTCATCACAGACAAGGCGCCGCCCTCTT
This sequence comes from uncultured Dehalococcoidales bacterium, assembly GCA_964534815.1. GTDB lineage: Bacteria > Chloroflexota > Dehalococcoidia > Dehalococcoidales > CAZHRL01 > CAZHRL01. Next base: position 2,482 of record CAZHRL010000083.1, read on the forward strand.
TGATAGCCTTCTCAAATGGATATAGGTAAACCTCCCTGAGCATCCTGGGCGGTATATCAGCAGGCGCCCAGTTAAGCCCACCCTCTGATTTGCCATAACCGACGAAGTGCTTTAAGGTGGCTACGATGCCCTGCCTTATGTCTTCGCCTTGCAGCCCTTTTACATATGCCGTTCCCATGGTGGCAACGAGGTAAGGGTCCTCACCATAGTTCTCTTCGACTCTTCCCCATCTTGGGTCTCTGACCACGTCTAAAACAGGTGAAAGCCCCTGGCGCACGCCCACAGCCATCATCTGTGCCCTTGCTACCCTCGTCATCTTATCCACCAGTTCTGGCTCCCAGGTGCTAGCCATACCGATGATCTGAGGAAAGATTGTGGCATTTTTGGCCATAAAGCCGTTCAGACACTCCTCGTGGACCAGTGCAGGTATGCCCAGCCTGGTATTTTCCGCCAGGAACTTCTGAATTCCATTTAATAGCTCTGCCATGTCTTTAGGAGGAAAGCCAGTAGCTACTCCGGGTCTGCATATCTGGCCAATCCCATCTTTGAGCAGTGGTTCTGCCCTTTTCGGGGAGAATTTTCCGGCTTCTAGTACTTCGTAGCTCCATATGCCACCGAGCTGTGCCATCTTTTCATCAAGCGTCATCTTTGAAATCAGGCCTTTGGCTCTAGCATCTATTGACTGTGAGGCATCACGATAGACTTCCATTGCTCTCTCCCTCAATATCCTAGTGTCCTATTGTATCGGTATTGAGCTTAACTTTACAAGGGAATAATATCAACTCTTTCTCCACAAATCCCGTGCAGGCGATTCGTTGATGCCTTTTGGCGTAGGGGCATAGAGATATAGTATGATATTGTGGATACTGACTTAACATTCCGAAATGCTATAGAAGGCAATTGGTTAGTTCCTTCGCAGAAACTTCTGGAGGTGAAGCATGAGTATGATGACAGGAAATGAATATCGGGAAAGTTTAAGGCGGCTCAAGCCCGAGATATACTATCTGGGCGAGAAGATTGAGAGCGTGGCTGACCATCCCACCTTCGTGCCTCACGTTAATGCCGCAGCGCTCACTTACGAGATGGCGCTGGCACCGGAATTCGAGGAGCTGTTGTCGACTACCTCACATCTAACAGGTGAAAAAATCAACCGCTACACGCACATACATCACAGCCACGATGACCTGGTGAAGAAGGTCAAGATGATGCGCGCCCTCGGACAGCAGACAGGAAGCTGCTTTCAACGATGCGTTGGCCACGATGGACTCAATGCGGTCTATTCTATTACCTATGAAATAGACCAGAAAATGGGCACTGACTACCACAAGCGGTTGGTTAACTTGCTCAAGGAAGTGCAATCCAAAGACCTCATGATTTCAGGGACGATGACCGACGTAAAGGGCGACCGCCGTCTGTCACCAAGCAAGCAGAAGGACCCCGACCTCTATGTGCACGTGGTGGAAAAGAAAAAGGACGGCATCGTGGTCAGCGGTGCCAAAGCCCACATTACCGGCGCAGTCAACTCACATGGGCACCTGGTGATGCCTACGGCTGCCATGAAGGCAGAGGACGCCGACTACGCGGTCTGCTTCTACGTGCCCGTAGATGCCCCCGGAGTAATCCACATCTTCGGTCGGCAGACCAACGACGCGCGAAAATGCAACTGCTTTCTCGACCAGGGCAACGTGGACTACGGCATTGTTGGTGGCGAGGCGTTGATTGTCTTTGACAAGGTCTTCGTTCCCTGGGAGCACGTCTTTATGTGTGGGGAATACGAGTTCGCCTATGAGCTGGTGGAGAGGTTTGCCACCGCTCACCGCCAGAACTACGGTGGCTGCAAGACTGGACTGGCTGATACTCTCATCGGCGCCAGCTACGCGCTGGCACAAGTTCAGGGAACCGACCGAGCTTCGCACATCAGGGACAAGCTGGTGGAGATGGTTCACCTGACAGAGACCCTTTACTGCTGCTCCATAGCCTGTTCTTGCCAGGGTTATGCTTTACCTGCCGGCTCATATATGGCTGACCCGCTTCTGGCGAATGTCACCAAGTTGAACGTCACCCGCCACATTTATGAAATCGCCAGAATTGCCCAGGACATCGCCGGCGGTATATTAGCCACTGCGCCCTCGGAGGTGGACTGGAAAGACCCAAGGGTCGGTAAATACGTGGAGAAATACATGAAGGGTGTCGCCGATATACCTACCGAGACCAGGATACGGCTGATTCGGCTTCTTGAGGCAATGACCTGTGGCACTGCCTTGGTTGAGTCCATGCATGGTGCCGGCTCACCTCAAGCGCAGAGAATCATGATTGAGCGACGGGCTAACCTCGAGCGGAAGAAACGGCTGGCGGAGAAGCTGGCCAAAATCGGCGAACAGCCCCTCTTTGTCTGCTAACAGAAGTGCCAAAGAACAGTCGCAAAGTTAAAGTAGCGCTGAAATATTGCGGCTCCTGCAATCCGCATGTGGATTTGACCAGGATAGCCCGTCATCTGGCCAAGGTGGCTGAGACACGTGGGGATTTCCAGCTTGTGCCTCTGCCTGAAAATGGCATCGACGTGGTGGTCATTCTGTGCGGCTGCCCGCGTGCCTGTGGCAACAAGCCTGAGGTCAGAGCCAGAGCCGGGCAAAGCCTTTTAACCGCCGGTGAGTCCATAAATCGTAGTCATGTACCAG
>CAZHRL010000084.1:0-2487 GCA_964534815.1 uncultured Dehalococcoidales bacterium
AACACCCTCTTTTGACGGAGATGGAGAAGGAATTTGAATTCATCGAGCATACGGCGGACATTGGCGTCGTGGCTTACGGCGCCAGTCTCAAGCAGGCTTTCGCCAATGCCGCCAGAGGCATGTTCAGCATCATAACTGACCTCGATAAGGTGGTTGAAGTCCTCCATCGTGATATAGAACTGACCGAGTTCGACCAGGAAACACTGCTCGTAGCGTGGCTCAACGAGCTGGTCTATATCTTTGATGTCGAGCATATCCTATTTAAGAGGTTTGAGATTACGGAGCTTGACGAGACCAGGCTGAAAGCCAGAGGTTACGGCGAGAAGGTGGATAGCGCCAGGCACGAACTGAAAATGGGCATAAAAGCCACGACCTACCACATGCTCCGGATTGATAAAATAGCCAACAACGGTTACCGGGTTCAGGTATTATTTGATATCTAGTGGAGGGTGGGAAAATGGTAGCATCTTGGAAAGGCATCCTGAAAAAGATAGACGATTACCGCTGGGAAATCCCGCAGAGCTATAAAGAGGGGATGCGGGTGCCTGGCATCATTTATGCCAGCGAGAGCATGCTGAAACATATCTGGGAAGACCGGGCAGCCGAACAGGTGGTTAATGTGGCTTTCCTGCCGGGGATTGTCTGCTGTTCCCTGGCAATGCCCGATATTCACTGGGGCTATGGCTTCCCCATTGGTGGGGTGGCAGCGACGCGGGTAAAGGACGGCGTGGTCTCACCCGGCGGCGTCGGCTTCGATATCAACTGCGGCGTCCGACTGCTGCGGACAAACCTCACCGAGGAAGAGGTGAAACCGCGGATTCACAAACTGGTCAATGAGCTCTTTGTGAACATTCCTTCCGGGCTTGGTTCGGAAGGCAAGATAAGAGTGACGGAAAGGGAGCTGGACCAGGTCCTAATAAAGGGCAGCCGCTGGGCACTGGAAAGAGGCTATGGAGAGCACGACGATATTGTTGCCACAGAGGAGTCGGGCTGCCTCAAGGGGGCTAACCCGGATAAGGTGAGCCTTAAGGCGAAGAAACGCGGCGTCCCACAGCTCGGCACGCTGGGCTCGGGCAACCACTTCCTGGAGGTGGAGGTAGTGGCGGAAATCTACGACCCGACAGCCGCCAGTGTGATGGGCATTGACCATATTGGCCAGGTGCTTTTCCTGATTCACACCGGTTCGCGTGGCTTTGGTCATGAGGTCTGCAGCGACTACGTGAGGATACTCGGCGATGCCGTGAGGAGATATGACATCAACCTGCCTGACCGTCAGCTTGCCTGCGCCCCGGTGGAGTCACCAGAGGGACGCGACTATCTGGCGGCGATGGCTTGTGCCGCCAACTATGCCTGGACCAACCGACAGTGCATCGCGCACTGGGCAAGGGAAGCCTTTATGAAGGTCTTCGGCAAAAGCCCGAAGGAACTGGGCATGAAACAGGTTTATGATGTAGCCCACAACATCGCCAAGATAGAGGAGCACTCAGTCGAGGGCAAGAAGCAGACGCTGTGCGTTCATCGCAAGGGCGCCACCCGAGCCTTCCCGGCAGGACATCCTGATATTCCGTCTATTTATAAAGACCTCGGTCAGCCAGTGCTCATCCCGGGCGATATGGGACGCGCCTCTTTTGTGGCGCTGGGTACCAAGCTGGCGATGAAAGAGACCTTCGGCTCCACCTGCCACGGTGCTGGTCGGATACAGAGTCGTGCTGGCGCCAAGCGCAGTCTGAGAGGCGTCGACGTCGCGAAAGCGCTGGAGGCCAGAGGCATTACCGTCAAAACCGCCAGCATGGCTTCACTGGCTGAGGAAGCCTCGGAAGCCTATAAGGACATCAACGAGGTGATTGAAGTCACGCACAGAGCAGGGATTTCGCGCAAAGTAGCCAAAGCCGTACCCCTCGGGGTAATCAAAGGATAGAGGAGGCAGATGTGTATTTCAAGAATGTGGTAGAAGCATTAGGTCATACGCCACTGGTGCAACTGGAGCGCACCAGCCCGAATAAGAAGGTCAAAATCTTTGGCAAGCTGGAAGGTCTGAACTCTGGCGGCAGCGCCAGCATCAAGGACAGAATCGCCAAATACATGATAGAAGATGCCGAAAAGAGCGGCAGGCTGAAAAAGGGCATGAACCTGGTTGAGGTCACCAGCGGCAACACCGGCATCGCTCTTGCCTGGCTGGGGCGGCAGAGGGGCTATAAAGTTACCATCATCATGGGCGACAATATGAGCGTGGAGAGACAGCAGGTCATCAAGCTCTTCGGGGCAGAACTTATCCTCACCCCGGCTGATGGTGGTGTCAAAGCTGCCTTCGATAAGGCAAGAGAGCTTCTCGCCAAAGACCCCAACTACATCATGCTCGACCAGTTCACCAACCCGGCTAATCCGCAGGCTCACTACGAGACCACTGCCGTGGAAATCATCAATGACTTTCCTGAAGACAAAATTGACGTCTTTATTGCCGGCAGTGGCAGCGGCGGAACGATTGCT
>CAZHRL010000084.1:2497-5132 GCA_964534815.1 uncultured Dehalococcoidales bacterium
CTGGCACAGGCAAACGGTTGAAAGAAAAATACCCGGATATTAAGATATTTTGCGTGGAGCCGCCGCCGGGCGACACCATCCAGGGGATAAAGTGCCTGGACGAGCTGGAACAATACCCGCCTTTCCTGGATTTGAGCATGCTCACCGAGAGGTCTTTTGTTACCAGCGAACAGGCGAATATCGCTACCAAAAAACTCTTGGAAGTGGAGGGAATTTTCGCCGGGCAGTCCTCTGGAGCATGCGTCCATCAGGCAATCAAGCTGGCGAAGGAGATGGGCAGGGGCAATATTGTGGTGATACTGGCGGATGGGGGCTGGAAATACCTGAGCTGTCCTCCCTGGTGCAAATGAAAATGGGCGCAAGTCAATCAGAGCCAATCCACCTGCCTCCCCCGGCTCTAAGAGGCAGCATATCTGTGGAAGAGGCTATCGCCAGAAGAAAATCGATAAGGGACTTCACCGCTGAACCGCTCACCCAAGCCCAGCTTTCCCAAATCCTCTGGGCGACGCAGGGTCTCACTGACAAAGGGAGAGGTCGGCGAGCCATTCCCAGCGCCGGCGCTACCTATCCTCTGGAAATTCTCATTGCCTGTGGCAAAAATTGCATCGAGAGAATCGCTGAGGGCTTATACCATTATCATACTGGAGACCATTCTCTGGCTCTGCACTATAAGGGCGACGTCCGACCCGACCTAGCCCGGGCTGCCTTGAATCAGAAATTCATCTATGAAGCGCCGGTAGATATCATCATCTGCGCTATCTATGAGCGGACGACCACAAGATACGGCAATCGCGGGGAAAGATATATCCAGATGGAGGTGGGGCATGCGGGACAGAATATCTATCTGGAGGCAGCGGCGCTGGGTCTGGGGACGGTAGCGGTCGGGGCTTTTCGTGACGAGCAGGTAAGAGAAGCCTTACGGCTGGATAAGCAGTATCGGCCTTTATACATTATGCCAGTGGGCAAGCCGGCCTGAGGCGACTAAAGCCCCTTTCTTCTCCTGGTGTGCTGGAAATAGTTCCACGCCCTATCAAAGTCTTCTTTAGTGATATCAGGGAAGTACTTATTGATGTGGTAATATTCAGCGTAGGCAGACTGCCAGAGCAGAAACCCTGACCGAGCCTCCCTTTCCTCACTCTCTTCGCCGGTGCGGATAATAAAGTCGCAGGGTCTCCTTATTTTCAGACCCCCTTGCATATCCTTTTCTGAAAGACCCAGAAACAGGTTCTTGATTCTGTTGAGCGGGGTGGAAACCGCCTTCAGGATTTCAGACCGGCCCGTATAGCCGACCAGAAAGTTCAAAACCTTATTGTTGTAATTCCTTGTCTCGTCTTCCAGCCTGCGGAAGAGCTTAACCAGTTTCTGAGGCAGGAGTCTGACGTTGGTGGAGATAACGTAAATCCTGACTTTCTGGGTATGAATCTTCTCTTTATTGATGAGCTTGGTGAACTCTTCTTCATAAATCTCATAAAGCTTTTCCAGTTCCATGGCAGGACGCTTGAAATTCTCTTCACTGAGTCCATAGGTGGTTATCTCATAGATTTCCGGGTGGTCAATACACCACTCAATGAACAGTTCCCCCTTCTCAGCACCTTTACGATGTCCCTCCCACGGCTGGAGGCCTCTTCCCTTAGCCCATCTTCTATTCCCATCTGGAATGAGACCGATATGGTACCCTTGCATCGTCACCTCTCAGATTAATGTTCGTGATTCAAAAGCCAGTATTCCAGGCTATCTGCCAGAGCGAGCCAGCTCGCCTCAATAATATTGGTGGAGCTACCCACCGTGCGCCACTCTTTAGTCCCGTCCGTAGATTCAATGAGGACACGAACCTGCGAACCGGTGCCCACACTCTCCTCAAGAATACGCACCTTGTAGTCCACCAGCTTGACCGCTGCCAGGCTGGGATAGAACTGAAGCAATGCTTTGCGCAGCGCCAAGTCGAGGGCGTTGACGGGACCATTGCCCTCGGCTACGGTGTGCATGATTTTCTCGCCCACCCTGACTTTGACCATCGCCTCGGAGAGCATCTCTTCCGTGCTCTTCTCGGTTGGCGGACGCCTCCTCTTCTCCACCACCACCATGAAGTCAACCAGTTCAAAGAGTGGTTTATAGTTTTCCTTTGCCCGGTGGACAAGGAGGTCAAAGGAGGCTTCCGCATTATCGTACTGGAAGCCGCGGCTTTCCAGCAGCTTCACCTGCTCGAGCAGCATCTGCGCCTCTTTGCCCTTCAGCGGCAGGTTCACGCCCAGTTCTTTCGCCCGATGGATAATGTTTGTCTTGCCGGAGAGCTCGGAGACGACCACCTTGGGACGGTTGCCTATCAGAGACGGGTCGATATGCTGGTAGCTGCCCGACCACTTTGCCAGGCCGGAGACGTGGAGTCCGCCTTTATGGCTGAAAGCGCTGGCACCAACATAGGACTGATAGGCATTCGGGACAAGATTGGCTGCCTCGCTGACATAGCGGGAAACCTCAGTCAATTTAGCCAGCTGTTCTTCAGAGATACAGTCGATGCCCAGTTTGAGCTTAAGGTTGGGGATAATCGAGCAGAGGTTGGCATTGCCGCAGCGCTCGCCGTAGCCGTTGATTGTCCCCTGCACCTGTGTTACGCCGGCTGCGACCGCCGCCAGGG
>CAZHRL010000085.1:0-5127 GCA_964534815.1 uncultured Dehalococcoidales bacterium
ACCATGGTAGAGGAGGAGGAATAATGGCAACCAAGGTAGGTATGGAGGTTTCCCTAGCTGTTGGCGAGGTAGTCAAGCTGGCTAATGCCGATGTTATCGCTGCCTATCCCATTACCCCGCAGACACACATTGTGGAGCACCTCGCCGAGCTGGTAGCCGATGGTGAATTAGATGCCGAATTTATTCCTGTGGAATCGGAGCATTCCGCTATGAGTGCCTGTCTGGGCTCTGCCGCAGCAGGAGCCAGAACGTTTACCGCTAGTGCCGGGCAGGGACTTGAATTGATGCATGAGGTTCTTTATGTTGCCTCCTCGATGCGACTGCCGATAGTAATGGCAGTGGCGAACCGGGCTTTGTCCTCACCACTGAGTGTCTGGGGCGACCACTCTGATGTCATGGCGGTGAGGGATACCGGCTGGATTCAGCTCTTTACCGAAAACGGGCAGGAAGTGGTGGATAATGTTCTGTGTGCCTTCCGCATTGCGGAACATCAGAAAGTCCTGCTGCCGGTGATGGTGCATTTGGATGGGTTTAACCTTTCCCACATGATTGAGCCGGTGCTTCTCCCACAGCAGAGCGAAGTTGACCGATTTCTCCCGCCTAACCAGTATCCTCTGCCTCTCGACCCCAGGAAGCCGGTAACCATGGGCGATTTCGGTCCGCCCGTTATCTATACCGAGGCTAAGTGGGCGCAGGAAGTGAACCTGAGAGCCAGCAAGGAGACTGTCCTTGAGGTCTGGAAGGAGTTTGGCGAGCTTTTTGGGCGGCATTACTCCCCCGTGGAGTGCTACCGCTGCGAAGGGGCCAAGGTCTTGCTGCTGATGATGGGCAGCTTCAGTGAGACAGCGTCGCTGGCTGTTGATAAGCTGAGGAAGCAAGGCAAGGAGGTGGGGCTGGTGAGGATTCGTCTGTGGCGACCCTTCCCCTTCGCCGAGCTCCGCCAGGCGGTTAAGAATGCTGAGACGCTCATTGTCTTGGATAGAGCCCTTTCCTTTGGTGGACCCGGCGGGCCCGTTTGCTCCGAGGTCAAAGCAGCTTTATATGGTGAAGCACAAAGACCCAGGGTAGTCAGTTTTGTCGGTGGTCTGGGAGGGCGCGCCATTAATGTTGCTGGATTCGAGTATATCATCAAGCGTGGTATGGAAATCGCGGAGAAGGGAAGCGAGCGAGAATTTGAAATCTTCGGCGTGAGGGAATAATGGAGAAATATGCTATTTACGTTCCAAAGCTGACAACCAGTCAGGAAAACTTCGCTCCGGGACATCGGGCTTGTGTTGGCTGCGGTGAAGCCCTGGCGGTGAGGCTTGCCTGCAAGGCGCTGGGCCAGAACGTAATCATTGCCAATGCCACGGGTTGTATGGAAATCGTCTCATCGCAGCTCCCCTATACCTCGTGGCGTGTTCCCTGGATTCATACCCTCTTTGAAAATACGGCTGCTGTCGCTTCTGGAGTTGAAGCCGGCTTGAAAGCCATGACGAGAAAGGGCAAAAAGGATATGGGGGGAGTCAACGTGGTGGCGATGGCGGGCGATGGCGGCACCAGTGACATCGGGCTTCAGGCATTGTCTGGAGCGCTGGAGAGGGGGCATAAGCTGCTTTACATCTGCTTTGATAATGAAGCCTATATGAATACGGGAATTCAGCGGTCTTCTTCCACGCCCTTCGGCGCTTCCACGACTACCTCTCCCGCAGGGAGGGTGAGCATGGGGCAGTTTAGCTGGAAGAAGGATATGCCCGCCATTGCCGCGGCTCACAATATTCCCTATGTCGCCACAGCCTGTCCCAGCTATCCCTTCGATATGATGGGAAAGATACAAAAGGGTGTCTCCGTATCCGGTCCCGCTTATATCCATGTCCTGTCCGTTTGTCCTACCGGCTGGCGCTGTCCGCCTGATTTATCCGTCAGGATAGGTCGTCTGGCGGTGGAAACGGGCATCTTCCCTCTCTACGAAGTGGTCAATGGTGAGTACCGTTTGAGTCTGGATTTTCCTCAGCTCCGACCGGTTGAGGACTATATGAAGCTTCAGGGTAGATTCAGGCATCTCTCGCCAGAAAGCATCAGCAAAATCCAGAGCATGGTCGCCAGGAAATACGAGGAGCTCAGAAAGAAAGCAACTGCGAAGGTAGAAGTGTAGCATGAGCAAGGTGATTTTTAGCAGTTGGGCTGGCAAGGTTGTGGATAACCGCGGTAGGGATACCAGAAAGTCCGCTCCTGTAAAGGATTTGGTGTTGCCGCTGGAGTATGATGGTCATCGGGTAAAGGCTCTCATATCGTGGAATGGCATCGTTGTTGCCGATGAAAAGGTCAATATCGTAGACATGGCGTATGCCTATTTGAAGGAAGCGCAGAAATTGTCCTGCGGGGAGTGCACTGTGGGCTACGCCGGTATGAAGGTCATGCTGGATACGCTGTCCCGAATTTTGGGTGGTAAGGGTGGTGAAAAGGATATCGAGTTGCTGCGCTGGCTGGGTGGCGGTATCAAAGAGAACTCCAGGTGTTCTTTCTGCGCTAACGCGGTAACGCCCATCCTTGATACCATTGAGCATTATAAAGAGGAATATCGCAGGTGTATCGGCGGTAAGAAGGCGGTCTCTGGAGCCGCCTATGTGACCCAGGTGAGTGCTCCCTGTATGCAGGCTTGTCCCGCTCATCAGGACATTCCCGGTTACATTGAACTGATCAGGAACAAGAGATACGAAGAGGCGCTGGCGGTGATTCGCCGGACGAATTGCCTGCCCAGCATGACAGGTCGAGCCTGTGTTGCTTTCTGCGAGGCTAAATGTGTCCGCAATGACATCGATAGTCCTCTTGCTATTCGAATGTTGAAGCGAGTCCCCGCCGACTACGAAGTAGCCTCCGGCGTGAAACCCGGGCTGAAGAAGGTGAGGAGCACGGGCGTGAAGGTGGCGGTCATCGGGGCGGGTCCGGCCGGCTTAGCCGGCAGCTACAATCTGGCTCTCAGGGGCTACAAGGTTACCGTGTTTGACGAGCAGCCTTCTGGCGGCGGCATGGCTTGGGTGGGTATCCCCGCCTACCGCCTGCCCCGCGATGTCTTCAGCGATGAGGTCGAGTTCATTAAGAAGGCTGGAGTGGATCTCAGGTTTGACACCAGGCTTGGCCGTGATATTACGCTAGATAGTTTACATAACGAAAGATTTAAAGCAATATTTCTCGCCACCGGGGCGCACCTCAGTCGAGAAATGGGAATTGAGGGAGAGAACGAGGTCGAGGAAGGGCTGCTCGACGGCATCGAGTTCTTGCAGGAGGTTAATCAGGGGAAGAAGATAAAAGCCCGGGGCAGGGCAGCGATTATCGGTGGCGGTAATGTGGCTATCGATTGTGCTCGAACCTGCCTGAGGCTGGGCTTCAAGGACGTAACCATAGTTTACCGCCGTTCTCGAGCCGAGATGCCGGGGAGGAAGGAAGAAGTCGAGGAGGCGGAGAAAGAGGGTGCTAAGGTTCGTTTTCTGGCAGCGCCGGTCAAGATATTGAGTCGAGGCGGCAGGGTTACCGGCGTTGAATGTGTCCAGATGAAGCTGGGCGAGCCTGACGCCAGCGGCAGAAGGCGCCCCATTCCTATCCCAGGCTCTGAGTTCGTGGTGGAAGCTGATTTGGTGCTGCCTGCCATTGGTGAAATGCCCGATTTGTCCTTCCTGCCGAAGGGCAGTCGCGTTGAGATGACGCCTGATGGCACCTTGAAGGTAGAGCCAATTAGCTGCCAGACAACTCAGCCAGGGATTTTTGCCGGGGGCGATTGTGCTACCGGTCCCGCCACCATCATCGAAGCTATCGCTGCTGGAAACAGGGCAGCCGAAAGCATCGACCAGTATCTTAAGTCGGGCAAGACGGCTGAGACTGAAGAGGATATGATTGTTGAGCTTACGCAAAACATTGATTTAGCCCAGCGCAGGGAAGCCGGTATTACCGCCAGGAGTGCACGCTTCAGTCCAGAACAGCTTTCCATTCCCAAAAGGCTGGCGGGCTTTGCTGAGGTTGAGAAGGTGTTCAGCGACGCACTGGCAGTCAAGGAGGCGGGGCGCTGCCTGCGCTGCTATCGTGTGATGCTATTAGCCATAGAGAAGGGGAATTAGCCGGATATGGTCAGGATAGAGATTGATAGCCGGATAGTTGAAGCTGAGCCGGGTTCTACCATACTTGATGCGGCGAACAAGGCTTTTATCTATATACCCACCCTCTGCTCCCACGAGTCGCTCAGTGCTTTTGGCGCCTGCCGTGTCTGCACGGTGGAAATCAGTGTTAATGGCAAGTCTGGATTGACCACTGCCTGCACTTATCCTGTGGAAGAAGGGCTCGCGGTAAAGACCAATTCAGAAAAGGTGAAAGAGGCGCGCCGGCTAGCCGTTCAGTTGCTATTGGCGCAGAATCCCTGCTCGGACAGGATACAGGAGCTTGCCCGAAGGCTAGGCATCGAAAAGCCAAGCTTCACCCTAAAAGAGGACGAGTGTATTCTCTGCGGGCTGTGTGTGCGTGCCTGTCGTGAGCTGGTTGGTGCGGAAGCCATCAGCTTCATCGACCAGGGCTTGGACAGGGATGTTGACGAAGCTTGCGTCGAGCACTCAGAGATAAAGTGCATCGGTTGTGATTCCTGTGCCTATGTCTGTCCCACCGAGGCGATAACCGTGGAGGACGTTGGCGATACCCGAACGCTGACCACTCCCAGCCGCACCATCAAGTTCAGGCTGAAGAAGTGCAAGGTCTGTGGTCGCTACTGGGCACCGGAAAAGCAGATAGAATACATTGCCAAGCAGTCGAATCAACCCCTCGTCATGTTCGAAGTCTGTCCCAACTGCCGGGAGTAGTTTATTCGTCATTGCGAGCGAAGCGAAGCAATCTATTCCTATCTTTATGAGATTGCCACGGCGTCCTTATGACGTTTAATCTTGACCAATCATAGCCCCTTTGTTATAGTTTAGCTGGCGGGGTGTAGCGCAGCTGGTTTAGCGCGCAGCGTTTGGGACGCTGAGGTCGGAGGTTCAAATCCTCTCACCCCGACCAGGTTAATGAGCGGGAGTAGCTCAGTGGTAGAGTGCCTGCCTTCCAAGCAGGTGGTCGCGGGTCCGAATCCCGTCTCCCGCTCCATTCTTTTCAGATTTTGTTTGCCGTTGG
>CAZHRL010000086.1:0-5123 GCA_964534815.1 uncultured Dehalococcoidales bacterium
ATTCCAGCGCCGCTGGCTCATAACCCGGGGCGACAATTATTTCATAGAAGACGGGTTTCATGGCTTCTGCCATAGCCAGAGTAACCGTCCGATTGCAGGCAACGATGCCACCAAAGGCAGCCACCGGGTCGCCGCTGAAGGCACGACGGTAGGCTTCCGCCAAGTCATCGTGGCTGGCGAAGCCGCAGGGGTTGGTATGCTTGATAATCGCCACGGAGGGCGCAGCAAAGTCAGTAACAACGCCCCAGGCAGCATCTGCGTCCAGAATATTGTTGAAGGAAAGCTCTTTACCCCCTAACCGCTCCGCCCAGGTGATACCGGTGCCCTTTTTCTTACCGACAGAAAGCTCGGCGTAGAAGGCACCCTGTTGATGCGGGTTCTCACCATAGCGCAGCCCGTAGCGCTTCTTCATAGCGATGGTCATCTCCTCGGGGAAAAGCTCTTCTTCTCCCCTGAGATACTGGGCGATAGCCGTGTCATAAACTGCCACATGCTGGAAAGCCTTCTGTGCCAGTCTCTTGCGCTCGGCTAAGTCCAGATTTCCCTGCTTCAGCTTTTCCAGCACCAGTGAATAGTCCGCCGGGTCGACCACGACGACGACACCGGGGAAGTTCTTGGCAGCCGCTCGAATCATAGTCGGTCCGCCGATATCGATATTTTCCAGCGCATCATCCAGACTAACCCCTTCTTTGGCAACACTCTGTACAAATGGGTAAAGATTAACGGCGACCAGGTCAATCTTTTCAATTTTGTTCTTTGCCAGTTCGCTCATATGGGAGGGAAGGTCACGCCGCGCCAGGATGCCGCCGTGAACCATGGGATGCAGCGTCTTCACCCGTCCGTCCAGGATTTCGGGGAAGCCGGTAATGTCCGAGATGCTCTTCACCGGCACTTTAGCCTCGACCAATGCCTTCTTGGTGCCGCCGGTGCTGAAGATTTCAAACCCTAGCTGGCTAAGCCCTTTGGCAAAATCAACGACGCCCGCTTTGTTAGAAACACTGACAATAGCTCTCACGAAACCTCTTTCTAGATTTATGTATTCAGGCAGGTGGTACCCCCTATTTCCTACCTAAAGCTAAGAAAATACTCACGCTGGCAGACTGCCCGCTACAACTCTTGGCACATCAGGTCTCCCCCGCCGCACCCACCACCACGCCTTTCAGCCCTGCCTCCACAAACCACTGTTCCACATCCTCACGCTTGAAGCCAAGCCAGCGGTCATGCTGTTCCGTCCTTAAAAATTCAAACTGGTGCTCGTCCATGTCAGTGATAACCAGCTTTCCGCCGGGCTTCAGTGCCCTTCTCATCTCCTTAATCGCCACCAGAGGATTTCCTACATGATGCAGGCACATGTTAGCAAAGACGTAGTCGACAGAGGCGTCATCAATGGGCAGCTTTTCGGCTTCACCCAGGCGATAATCAACATCGGCACCTCTGAATTTCTCCTGCATCTGCCTGAGCATCTCTGCCGAGGAGTCGACGGAAATCACCTTTAGACCCTTGTGAATCAGCCCTTCGGTGACAAAACCGGTGCCAGCGCCGACATCCACAGCAATTTTGCCCGGTTTCACCTTCGCCGTGGCAATAGCCTTCTCTCGGACTGCTTCAGAAAAGAGGGACTGTCGAATCGTGTCCCACTGGGGGGCAACGGAGTCGAAATACTGCTTGCTGCTCATTTCGACCTCCTAATCGATAACTACCCACTGCTCTCCCTCTTGCTTCACTATTTCACCAATAACCTTTGCTTCTGGCAAGGCTTTTTTGGTGCCGCCGGTGCTGAAGAGTTCAAACCCTAGCTGACTCAAGCCTTTAGCAAAATCGGTTATCCCGGCTTTGTTATAGACACTTAGGATGGCCCGCATCTAGTTGCCTCCGAAAGCCAGATATGTTTAGTCAAAGATTACTCTCCGCTCCCCCTCCACAATCTCGCCGATCGAGAAGGCATCGGGAACCGAGGCGACAAAGTTGGCGGCGTCTGTGGGCGACAGCACTATTGCCATGCCAATGCCCATATTAAATGTGCGGAACATCTCGTCTTCGGCCACAGGGCCGGCCTTCTGAATGAGGCGGAAAAGGGGTGGCACTTGCCAGCTCGCTTTGCGGATGCGAGCAGCAAATCCCTTGGGCAAAGTACGAGTCAGGTTCCCAGGTAGGCCACCGCCTGTTATATGTGCCAGGCCCTTGAGCTTTTTGAGGTTTTGCCATCCTTCCTTTGTCTTCTTTGGCAGCCATGGCTTCAGTTGCCATAAGTAGCAACGGTGAGGCTCCAGAAGTGCTGCGCCTAAGGTTTTCCCCAGTTCAGGATAATACACGTCCAAATCGGCTCTGGTATCGCCGAAAATCTTACGCGCCAGGGAATAGCCGTTGGTGTGCAGCCCGCTGGACGGGAGGGCGATGATGATGTCACCAGGAACGATTGTGCTGCTATCTATTATAGCTTCTTCTTCTACGGCTCCCACAATAAAACCTACTATGTCAATCTCTCCAGGGTAATAGATCCCCGGCATTTCGGCAGTTTCACCGCCAATAAGGGCACAGCCAACCTCACCGCAGGCTTGAGCTAACCCTTGAACAATAGCCTCTACTTGCTCTGGTACTAACTTACCCATAGCAATGTAATCCAAGAAGAACAATGGGATTGCACCACGTATGAGAATGTCATTAATACTGTGGTGAACCAAGTCAGCGCCGAGCGAGCTATAATTATTCATAGCCGTAGCTATTTTGGTTTTGGTACCGACCCCATCAACGCTAGACACCAGGACAGCCTTGTCAAACCCCTTCATACGAAATAAGGCTTTGAATCTTTTGAACCTGGATGGGTCGAATAAAAGCCCTACCTCATCGTGAAGAGCGAGGACTTGTTTGGTAAAGGTAGACTCAGCAAATCTCCCGATTGTCTCTTTCAAGCTAGCGGCTTCCTGAATATTCACACCTGCATCTGCATATGTCTTCTGTTCCATAAATATCCTCCGTTTGAATAATGCTTGTTTTTCTTATTATATTAAATTCCACACAAAATTGGTATGCTTCATAAATGTATACTGAGCAGGGTTACCTCAGAGAAACAAATCCGCGAGTCGGCTCAGAACACCAGGATGGTAAGTAGAACGCGCCTGCTTTGCGATTAGCTCTTTCGCTCTACTGGCAACTTCAATATTAACCCCCGCTGTAGCGTATGTCTCCTTAATTGCCCCCTTCTTATATAAAAACTTCTTTCCCCAGATTACCAAACCCAGACTCTTACTGCAAATAAACGATTAGCAAGGAGTGAATAACTCTAACTTGCTGGCGTGGTCTCCATGGCTAACTTATCCATTTCAAGCTGCACCGGTATCGGGTAATCGCCGGTAAAGCAGGCAAGGCAGAAGATATCTCGCGGTAGAGCCACCGACTTGATGAGTCCTTCAATGCTCAGATAGCCCAGGGAATCCGCGCCGATAAAGTCCCTGATTTCAGGGATGCTTTTCTGCGCAGCAATGAGCTCACGGCGAGTAGCCATATCGACGCCGAAGAAGCAGGGGTAGCGGATGGGCGGGGCACAGATGCGCATATGCACCTCTTTCACCCCAGCCCTCCTCAGCAACCTCACCACTTTGGGAGTAGTCGTGCCGCGGACAATGCTATCATCCACCACCACCAAACGCTTGCCATCGAGCATCTGGGGCAGCGGGTTGAACTTCAGTTTGACACCGAGGTCACGGATACGCTGGTCAGGCTCAATAAAGGTGCGCCCCACATAACGGTTCTTCAGCAGCCCTTCGCCCACCGCAATCTTCGATTTATGGGAATAGCCAATGCCCGCCGCCGTGGCGGAGTCGGGTACGCCCATAACCAAATCCGCATCCACCGGGTATTCCTCCGACAGTTGCTCCCCCATCGCCAGCCTCGCCAGATAAAGCAGGCGACCGTTGATGATGCTATCGGGACGGGCAAAATAGATATACTCGAAGATGCACAACGCCCTTTTCCCCGGCTCACCGGGATAGCTCTCAATGCCGCTCTCATTGAGCGTAACTATCTCGCCGGGCTCAATCTCACGAATGAAGTTGGCACCAATATGGTCGAGGGCACAGCTTTCAGAAGCAAGAACATAGCCGCCATTAATCATCCCCAAGCAGAGAGGGCGCACACCAAAGGGGTCGCGGACACCATATAAAGTGTGGCCAGAGATGAGCGTCAACGAATATGCCCCCTGCAGTCGGTGCATGGCATACTTTAGCTTGTTCACCATATCCTTCTCCGGAGAAGAGAGGATGAGATTAGCGATAACCTCGGTATCAGTGGTTGTGTTGAAGGTATAGCCCTGTTCCGAGAGCTCCTGGCGCAGGTGCTGCGCATTAATCACGTTGCCATTATGGGCAATGGCGAGCGTATCAGCGTCGTTACCCACGACTATTGGCTGGGCATTACAGATACGACTGGAGCCCATGGTGGAATAACGGTTGTGCCCGATGGCAATGTCCCCGGTAAGCTGGCTCAGCGACTCTTCGCTGAATACCTGGGAGACCAGCCCCATATTGGCGTAAACGGAGATTTTCTTACCATCCGTGGTGGCGATGCCCGCGCTTTCCTGACCACGATGCTGGAGGGCAAAAAGTGCAAAAAAGGTAAGTCGAGCTACATCTTCACCGGGAGCATAAACGCCAAAAACGCCGCAGGACTCGTGCAACTCTACTTGCCTCTCAATTCGAGCGAAATCGCTCCAATCAAATTATAAGCTATTCCCTAACTCAGGGTCAATTTCCCAGTGTGATTTCAGACAATCAATGGCGATAGCCACCGCCTCATCGCTCAGCCGCAGGCGGTGTCCCGCCTCTTCGATAATAGCCAGCCGTTTTGGCTCCTTTGCTTTGGCGTATAGCCTGTGGGCATGGCTCACGGCTACAACATCATCTTTGCTGCCATGAAGGAATAATACGGGGCGGGGCGCAATTTTAGCCACGTGCTGAATTGGACTGACCTCCCGGAAGCCTCTAAGCCATTCCGGAATGGAAGGAGGAAAGCCCTTATCTCTGATGATGCCCAGGTCGCGAAAATGGTCAATCAGCGATTGAGAGTTATCAGCCTCAGCAAAAAAAGAAAACTCTGCCGGGCTAGCACAGGCGACAACAGATGAGATA
>CAZHRL010000087.1:0-5109 GCA_964534815.1 uncultured Dehalococcoidales bacterium
CAGCGGTTTCCTAAACCGCGAGTCGGGCGTTCGAGTCGCCCCAGGGGTACCACTTTTTGAAGCTAATTTGTGGTATTTTTAGCCCTTTCTAGACTCTTTGACTGCAATATTGCAAACCTCCTGTATGAAATTCATAATAAACTGATTTGCTTTTGAGTCTCCTTCTCTCAATTAAATACGTGTGTTCATCCCCATGTTAACATTCGGAGTATAATAACTTTATGGGACTACTAACTAAGGATGGCGATTTGCACTACTATCCTATAGGTGATAAACACGTATGTTCTGAGTGTTTTGCTGATAAATGTATTAAGGAATTCATTGAAAGCCAAGCAGAATCACTTAAATGCGACTTCTGCGACAAAGAATCATCTGAACCTATTGCCGCGGAGATAGATGAAGTTATTGAATATATACGCGACTGTATATCAACAGAATGGGGAAACCCAGATGATGAAGGAGTCCCTGTCGAGGACGGAGAATATGTATGGCCTGTCAAAGATTGTTATGAACTGTTTTATGATGAAATCGAACTTGATGCAAACCCAGATGTACTAGAAGCCATAATGCAAGCATTTGTAGACGAGCTATGGGTCAAGAAAGACTATAGAACTGCTGACCCAATGTTATCCGGTTGGGCCCTCTTCGTTGAGGAGGTAAAGCATCACCGAAGGTATTTTTTAGCCTGGATGAGCATGAGCGCTTCTTCTTTGATATACTCCCATCCAAGTTTTTGGATCGACTAGGGAAAGAAATCTCGGAATTAGAATTAATGAAAACCTTAACAACATCGGATATTATCTATAGAGCAAGAATTCACGACATTGCTTTATATCCTTTGGCGAATGCCCTTTATTTAATATCTCACTTTAACATTACTATTTTAACATTTATAGCACACTATTGCGAATTGTCAAGCCTCAAATGGGTTAAGAGGCGTCTAAGAGGGACTTCCGTCCCTCTTTTTTCGTCCCCCTTTGCCAAAGGGGGACACAGGGGGATTTTAAATCCCTCTCAATCTCCCTTTACGGAAGGGAGAAGCCTGATAAAGACTATTTGGTAACCCATAAAGGGGAATAGCCTTGCGGAAAGCCTCCGCCCTCTTCCTTTTTCTTCCCCCCTTCCAAACCTGGCTCCAGTTCAAGCTCAAACCACTCCCCTTGAATTGTTTTTCCTTCGCTTTTAGTTAAAATTCGTGCCTGAAACCCGCCCCACTATACATAATGTTGGAAACAATTAACGCTCACCTAGCCTCGAATTGTTTCGTAAATATTTATCTTCCTGCGCTCAAAATTTAGTATAAGGCTTGAACTGCGGGCAATTTAGTGATAAATTTATACGATGCCAAAACACCTGCAAGCCCTATCCCGCGCAGTAGAAAGCGGCGACGATAAACAGGTTGTTGCCTTAGCCAGAGAAGCCCTCAAGAAAGGCGTGCCCGCTTTAGATATTCTGGAAAAGGGCTTGGTGCCCGGGATACAGGAGCTCGGCAAGCTCTTTAAAGAGGGGCAGGTCTACCTCCCCGAGATTCTAATCTCAACCCGGGCTATGAACCGCGGCGTGGAAGAATTAAAATCATTTCTTGCCGGCACTGAAATTCATAAAAGGGGAACCGTAGTCATCGGCACGGTGGAAGGCGACCTGCACGACATCGGCAAGAACCTGGTCAAGCTGATGCTGGAAAGCAACGGCTTCAATGTGGTGGACCTGGGTGTTGACGTTCCCGCTGACACCTTTGTTAAGGCGGCGCGGGAGCATAAAGCCGATATTCTAGGTATGTCCTCTCTCCTCACCATGACCATGACCTACATGCCCCAGGTGATTGACGCTCTCAAAGAAGCCGGTTTGAAATCCAGAATAAAAATTATGATTGGTGGCGCTCCCATTACTCGCGAGTTTGCCAGTGAAATTGGCGCTGAAGGTTACGCTGAGGACTGTGTCGCCGCGGTGGATGAAGCGGCGCACCTGATGAAGCTTAAGTAAAGGTAGTTATCCCATGAATATCACCTCCCGGGAACGTTTCTTGGACGTCTGCCGCTTTGAAAGACAGAACGACTTATATCTTTCCACCCCCTACTTCAATTCCTTCTGGCGCCGCACTCTTCTTGAGTGGGTAAAGCAGGGTGCCCCGGAGGAGATTGTCAATAACCGTTTCCGCGCCGAGTATTTTCAGTTTCAGCATACGCGCATCCTGCACGAAATTGTTTCTGGCATTGCTATGGATAGGGAATTTGACCTTGGTGGCGGCATTATCTATGCCTACGAAGTGCCGCCCATTGTCCCCGTCTATGAGGTCAAGTTCCTATCTGAGGATGAGCATACCATTACCCTGATAAATGAAGGCAACCAGAAAGTCAGGATTTATAAGAACAACCCGGAGAAGATGCCCACTTTCCTCGAATACCCGGTTAAAGACAGGCGTTCCTGGGAGGAGTATAAGAAGAGGTTAGACCCGCATACCCCGGAGCGCTGGCCCTCCGAGTGGCAGGGCTATGCCCAGAGGATTAACAGCAAGAGCGAGCCAACGATGCTCTACGTGGGCGGCTTTTTCGGCTTCCTGCGGGAGTGGGTAGGGCTGGAAAGCCTGCTCTATATGTTCTATGACGACCCGAACCTGATAGAGGATATGATGGAGCATGTCTGCTACCTCTCCACCGAGGTTATTAAGCGGGTGGTCAAAGATATTCGTGTTGACCATGCTATGTTCTGGGAAGACATGGCTTTCAAGAGTGGCCCCCTGATTTCTCCGGCAATGGTGAGAAGGTTTATGGCGCCTCAATATAAGAAGGTTACCGAGCTACTGCGCTGTCACGGCATTGATGCCATCTTTGTGGATAGCGATGGCAACCTTGAAGAGTTGATTCCCATCTGGCTGGAATGCGGTATCAACGGCTGCTGGCCCCTGGAATGTGCTGCGGGCAATGATGCCGTTGCCCTCAGAAAGAAGTATGGCAAGAACTTAATCATCGCCGGCGCCCTTGATAAGCGAGCGCTTCTCAAGGGGAAGGCAGCGATACGTGAAGAGGTTATGTCCAAGGCGCCCTTCCTGCTGAAGAGCGGCGGCTATTTTCCCTCCATTGACCATATGGTGCCGCCCGATATTACCTGGGAAAGCTATTGCTACTTTATCAATACCCTGCGTGAAGTCGCTGGATTGGAGAAGCTGCCCCAATAAGCCATCTTATCTCCACTTGTTCTTTTCAAGAACAATATGCTAGAATATAGCTGGCCTTCTGGTGGTTAGTGCGAGGTGGCACCACCCGTTCCCATCCCGAACACGGAAGTGAAACACCTCAGCGCAGACGATACTGAGGGGGCAACCCCTTGTGGAAAATATGCCACTGCCAGAAGGCTTATAATCAGCCGCTTGTGTATTGTCGTTGGAATGGATGGGGAGAGTGTAGGGAGATAAGATGGCTAGTCGGTTTGAGAAGTTCTCAGAGCGAGCTCGCAGAGTCCTTAGCGTAGCTCAGGAAGAAGCCCAGCGCCTCAGCCACAGCTACATCGGCACGGAGCATATTTTATTGGGTCTGGTGCGGGAGGAGGAGGGGGTAGCTGCCAAGGTGCTGGTGAACCTGGGTGCCAACCTGGGCAAGGTGCGCTCGGCGGTAGAGTTCATTGTCGGGCGCGGCGAGCAGCCGGCTACGAGTGAAATCAAGCTCACCCCTGGTGCCAAGAAAGCCATTGAGCTAGCCATCGATGAAGCGCGCCGCCTCAGTCATAGCTATATCGGCACAGAGCACCTCCTCCTGGGTATACTGCACGAAGAAAAGGGGGTAGCCACCAGCGTTCTGGATAGCTTTGGTATCAGCCTGGAGCGAGCGCGTGCTGAGGTGAGTCGTATCCTCAGTCAGGGCACAGCCCGGCCAAGACCTGGCCGTAGCACAAGCGCCACTCCCACTATCGACCAGCTGGGCGTTGACCTCACTGCGGCGGCCCGTGCCGGAAAGCTCGACCCGGTTATCGGGCGGCATAAGGAGATTGAACGGGTAATCCAGATTCTCAGTCGGCGCACCAAGAACAATCCAGCCCTTATCGGTGAGCCCGGAGTGGGCAAGACCGCCATCGTTGAAGGTCTGGCTCACCGTATCGTTGGCGGCGATGTTCCCGAGACGCTGGAAGGAAGGCGTATTGTTACGCTGGATATGGCGGCAACCGTGGCGGGCACAAAATACCGCGGTGAATTCGAGGAACGGCTGAAGAAAGTTCTTGAGGAGCTAAAGAATGCCGGCAACTGCATCCTTTTCGTTGACGAGTTTCATACCATGGTTGGTGCCGGTGCTGCCGAAGGCGCCGTTGACGCCGCCAGCATACTCAAGCCTTCACTGGCACGCGGTGAACTGCAATGCATTGGTGCTACCACTGTTGATGACTACCGTAAGTATGTAGAAAAAGATAAAGCCCTGGAGCGGCGTTTTGCGCCAGTCCTGGTAGCAGAACCCTCTGTTGATGAAACGCTCGATATTCTGCGCGGCATCAAGAGTCGTTATGAAGAGCATCATAAGCTAGCCATATCTGACGAAGCGATAGTTGCCGCCGCTAATCTTGCGGCGAGGTATATACCTGACCGCTACCTGCCAGACAAAGCCATTGACCTGCTTGATGAAGCCGCCTCAAGGGTAAGGATTAAGCACAGAACCAAACCCGTTACCTTAAAGGAAGCCAAGCGCCTTGAGGATAGCGTGCATAAAGACAAAGAGGCAGCTCTAGCGACGCAGCAGTATGAATATGCTGCTGAGCTCCGGGAGCAGGAACTAAAGATTGAAGAAAAAATAAGGAAGCTGGAAGAGGACTGGAAGACGGAAGTCGAGCAGGAGAAGCCGGTGGTCACTGCGGAAGACATTGCTCAGGTGGTGGGCATGTGGACCGGCATCCCCCTGGTGCAGCTCAGCAGCAATGAAACCAGCCGTCTGCTGAAGATGGAGGAGGCACTGCACAAGCGCATCATCGGGCAGGACGAAGCCATCAATGTTGTCGCCAAAGCCGTGAGGCGTGCTCGTGCCGGACTGAAAGACCCGCGGCATCCCATCGGCAACTTCATTTTCCTGGGCCCCACCGGTGTGGGTAAGACGGAGCTGGTGCGAGCCCTGTCTGAGTTTATGTTCGGCA
>CAZHRL010000088.1:0-5106 GCA_964534815.1 uncultured Dehalococcoidales bacterium
TCATAAAGTCGTTCGTATAGTCCCTGATACGCTGGAACTGCTCTTGGGTAATTGTCCTGCCGATATATTTTTCTGTCTGGCTGAAGTTCTCATCAGTATTCACTTTGATGGCTTTCAGGCTGCCGAACTGGCTGATGGCAGGGCTGGTCTCTGCCTTCCGATGAAACTCTGCCAGCTTCTCTGCTACACTCTTCACCATTTCTGGCGTTACCTGGTTCTTGCTCAGCAGCACATTCATCATCTTCTCCTGCGGCAGGTAGCGCATCTTCACGGCATATTCGATAACCTCACCTTGTCCTCCTAGTGAGATATTCCCTTTATCCCGGGTGATTGGCACCACGTCGAGATAGGCGTCCGGGCAGAGCCGCTGGTTGAGCTCAACCTCCCGCTGACAGAAGAAGAGGCGCTTTTCTAGCGTGGTATAGTCCAGATAGCCCAGATTGACCGGCTTCTTCACCTTGTAGACATAGCTAGCGGCGAGGAAGACAAAGGACATCTGGGTCTGTATCAGTTCTATCTTCTTCGGTGGGGTGGGGTAGGCTCCGGGGTCGAGCAATGCCTGTACCATCTCCGGTAGCTGGCTCATTTAGAATCCCTTAAATTTATTAGTAATGGGCAGGCGCCTATCGCGACCGAACGCTCGCGCCGTTATCTTGATGCCGGGTGGTGCCTGACGGCGCTTGTATTCGTTCCTGTCCACAAGCTGGGCAATGCGCTGCACCATCTCCTTCTCAAAGCCCATGTTGATAATCTGTTCTACGCTCTTATCTTCTTCAACGTAGGCGGTCAGCACCGGGTCGAGTTGCTCAAACGGCGCCAGAGCTTCCGCTGTCTTCTGACCGGGGCGCAGCTCTGCCGAAGCCGGTTTGGTAAGGACTGTGGACGGTATGATTTCCTTGGTGCTCAGTGAGTTTCGGTAACGGGCGAGCTTATAGACCATGGTCTTGGGCACGTCTTTAAGAACAGCAAAGCCCCCAGCCATGTCTCCGTAGAGAGTGGCGTAGCCGGTCGCCATCTCGCTCTTGTTGCCCGTGGTCAGCACCAGCCAGCCGAACTTGTTGGACAGCGCCATGAGGATATTGCCCCTGATGCGTGCCTGGATATTTTCCTCAGCCACATTGGGCGCGGTTCCCTGAAAAGCCTCCGCCAGCATTTCCAGGTAACTCTGGAAAGCCTTTTCAATGGGGATACTCGGCAGCTTAATCCCCAGGTTCTGAGCGAGCAGTCTGGCATCGGAAACGCTGCCGGGGGAAGAGTATCTTGAGGGCATGGAGACCCCGACCACATTTTCTGCGCTCAGAGCATCCACGGCAATCGTTGCCACCAGGCTGGAGTCGATACCTCCCGATAAACCAATGACCACCTTCTTGAAGCCGTTCTTCTGAACGTAGTCGCGGGTACCTAACGCTAAAGCGTCATAGACCTCTCCGGGCATACCGTTTATCTTGACTTCTCGCGGTGGCAGCGGGGGTTTGGGCGCAGCCGAAGGCGCTTCCGAAACTGCGATTTTGCTCACCAGCCAGCGTTGTTCTTCCAGGATTGTTTCTTTTCTCCAGCGGGGGTCGTGGAGACGCGTGCGGAAAACAGACTCAACATCAAGGTCAGCCACAATGAAATCCTCTTCAAACTGCCTGCCTCTGGCGATTAGCTGCCCCTTCTCATTGTGTATCATGCTGTTGCCATCGAAGACAAGCTCATCCTGCCCGCCAATCAGGTTGTTATAGGCAAAGATGGCAACAGCGTCCGAGGCTCGGGTTGCTAGCATCCTCTCCCGGGAGCTCCCTTTACCGAAGTGATAAGGCGAAGCGCTGATGTTGATGATGACCTCCGCCCCGGAATAAGCCTGTATCGTTGCCGGTCCCGCTTCATACCAGATGTCTTCACAGATGTTGACTCCGATTCCTACACCATTGATGATGTAGACCGGGCATTCGTTGCCGGCGCGGAAGTAGCGATTCTCATCAAAGACGCCGTAGTTGGGCAGGAATATCTTATGATAGACGCCAATAAGCTTACCATTATGGATTATGGCGGCAGCGTTATAGATGTCCTCTCTGGCATCGACAAAGCCGACCACGATAGTCAGTCCTGATGACGCAGAGATTGCTTTGTCGCGGGCACGCAGGTTCTCCTCGATGAACTGTGGCTTGAAAAGGAGGTCTTCCGGTGGATAGCCGCAAATAGCCAGCTCGGGGAAAGTGAGCAGGTCAACCCCCAGCGAGCGGGCTTCATCCATCGTTTTCAGAATCTTCGCTAGGTTGCCCTGGAAGTCGCCCACCGTGGTATTTATCTGAGCCATCCCCATTCTCAGTCGGCGCATATCAGCCCCCTGCTGACTCTAACCCTTGAGCCAGTTCCGCAACTCCTCCAGCACGATGTTGTAATTCGCCCCGGTCACCGGTATCAGTTCCACTTCGGGTCGACTCTTAATCGCGTCCGCCCAGGGGTTGGTGGTGAACATGATAGTGCCCAGCACCTTCTTGCTGCTTTTAATGATTTGGAGTACGGTCTCCCTGAAGCTATTCGAAAAA
The DNA here is from genome assembly GCA_964534815.1 of uncultured Dehalococcoidales bacterium. Lineage (GTDB taxonomy): Bacteria > Chloroflexota > Dehalococcoidia > Dehalococcoidales > CAZHRL01 > CAZHRL01. The sequence goes on from CAZHRL010000088.1 coordinate 2,532, forward strand.
AGCTCCATCTTGCCGATTTCGTCCACCACGACCACTTCACATTCCTGAGCAGCTCTTTGCAGGGCGGGTACGCCTACTCTATCCAGGCTTTCGATATCCACCCCGTATTTGCCGACCCGGTAGCGACTTTGAATATTAACGTGAGCCAGTATGGCGCTCTGTCCGTCCAGAGTGACCAATCTGAACCCCAGCCTCACTCCACCGCTGCTGCGTATCTCCTCGGTATAGAAACCGCCCGCCTTGTTCCCCACCCCGGCGATGGCTTCTTTAATCAGACGTGTCTTGCCTGTTCCTGGTCGGCCGGTGAGCAGATAGACCCGCTTCATCCTCGGTGCTGTCACGGAGTGTTATTTCGCCTTTTGAGCAGCCCTCTCCGCCCTTCTCTTTTCTTCCAGCTTCTTTTCCTTGCGCCGGTGCTTCAGTATGGCAACCCTTCTTGACTTGTTCATATACTTAGTAATGATAGCCTAAATCAGCCTTTTTTGCTACCCTTGGCGAAAGCAGGCTTGTCCCTGATTTTAACCCTTTCTATTAGAAGTAATTATCAGAGCATGCCGTCAGCCCCGATAGGACCTCCTAGCCCCTCTTTTATTTACCAGTAGAGGTTGTAAGAAGGGGACGCAGTCCCCTTATAAAAACCTTCCCCTGTCAGGGGAAGGGGTCAGGGGATAGGGTCATACCATGTTAAGTAGTCAACTGAAGAGCAGAGCCAAGATGAGGACTACCCATACCGCTTTCGTATCTTCTTGGAAAGCTCTGCCAGCAGCTCGAGGGCATGAGCAGCAACCTCTTCTGTACCCAGCGTGGCGATGCCGCAGCTTGGCGTGAGCAGTCCCTGGCGGAGCAGTTGCCTGAAGGGTATGCCCCTTCTGGTAAAGGGCGCCATGGCTTCTTCCAGCCGGTCCTGGAGGCTGGCAACCGATTCTTTAGCCAGCGCCTCGGCATTGTTCGGCACGATTCCCCAGGCAATGGCACTGCCTCTATCAAGGAATTTCTTGACTTCAACCGGGTAGAGGGTCAGCGACTCTGCATAGTTGTAGGCGTCAAAGCTCAAGATATCCGTGCTCGTGCCCAGCAAAATGGGCCAGTCGGTGTTCCCGCAGCAATGGATGCCCTTCAGCCCGCCGATGCCACCCAACACCTCTTCGATAAGCGTGGTCGCCTTTTCTTTCGAAAGGGAGACATAAGCTGAGCCGAAGGAAGACATATACGGCTCGTCAACGAAGATGATGGTCTTCTTGCTGATTTCTCTCAGCTTCTTTTCCATCCATCCAGCTTTGAGTCGGAGCAGCTTAGCAGCCAGGTCGGAGAAGACGTCATCATAAAGTATGGGTCTCTTGTTGTTATCGCACACGGTCAGCCCGAAGCTCACCGGTCCCGTTACCTGTCCCTTGACTGCCAGCGGATTGAGGTTGGGCAGCTCCAGAAAAGCATAGAGTCCAGCGGCGTAGGACGGCTCGACAGGGAATTTATCGATGTCGTTGTCCACGTAAGCGGCGTAGAGCTTCTCAATGGCAAAGTCGTTGTTCTGGGAGCGGTCAACGAAGATTTTCTCGTTCTCCACAACCGCACCGGGCAAGCCCGGGCTATATTGCACGTACATATTCTCTACGAAGGAACGCCGGGGTAGCTGGGGCCAGGCGGGTATATCCTTCAGGTATCTGGTTATCTGGGCACAGGCTGCCTTCGGGTCGGTATGGGGCATACTCCCAATCATGGTAGACAGGCAGTTGAATTCTACTATTGACATAAGGTAACCTCACCCCGCTCTTCCCAAATCCTAAGGGAATATTATTTTACCAGAGATGGCAATATTTTTTAAGTGGCGCTTGGTTTACCCGTCATTGTGAGGAGCGTAGCGACGAAGCAATCTCAACGAAAGAGGACACCAGACCCTCAACAATATAAGCGGGGTTGTCAGAAGGGCACGCAGTCCCCTTATATAAAATTTCAAGCAGGGCGTCAAAGAGGGACGTCAGTCCCTCTTAAAAACAATTCCCCCCTTCCGTGCTAGGGAAGGGGGCAGGGGGATAGGTCACACCTACTTAATATACTTGCCAATTAGCAAGTGAAGGTGCTTCTTCATGTCCGGCGGTATCAGCTTCGGGTTGGTAACAATGGCTGTTTTCAGCGCCGAAGCGCACTCACAGCCTCGCTTTTCCGGTATCCTGGCAACCGCCAGTTTGATAATCTTTTTGGCAGCATCAACATTCTTGTGCATGATGTCGATGATAACCCCTGCCGTTACCGGTTCACTCTTTTCCTGCCAGCTATCATAATCGCTCACGCAGGCGATGCTGGCATAGCACATTTCTGCCTCGCGAGCTAGCTTGGCTTCGGGCAGGATGGTCATGCCGATAATATCTGCTCCCCAGGAGCGGTAGAGCCTTGATTCCGCCCGGGTGGAGAAGGCTGGCCCCTCCATTGCCACATAAGTGCCTTTTGAATGGACGGTAACGCCCACTTCCTGTGCCGCCTTGAGCAGTATCTGGCTCAAAACCGGGCAGAACGGCTCAGCAAAGGGGATATGGACGACGATTCCCCCGCCAAAAAAGGTGCTCACTCGACTTCTGGT
>CAZHRL010000089.1:0-5004 GCA_964534815.1 uncultured Dehalococcoidales bacterium
ACCCGGTCACCAGATAACTGCCGGGGAGCGGGAGTGGCTGCTGAGCTTGCTGAAATCGCTCTGCTTCAATATCAGGGGGTCGTTGCCTCTGACGGCGGCGATGGTCACCGCCGGGGGCGTCTCGCTTAAAGAGATTGACCCGCGCACCATGGCTTCGCGTCTGGTCAGGGGGCTCTACTTTTGCGGCGAGGTGATAGACATTGACGCTGATACCGGCGGCTTTAATCTGCAGGCTGCCTTTTCTACGGGCTATGTTGCTGGTGAATCAGCGGCGGAGTTTGTGAGAGAAGAGTACGAATAACGCTCTATTATCGCAGTATATTAACCCCAAATTCCCTTAGGCTCTCTGCTAAAGCGGCTAGCGGCAGACCGATGACGTTATAGTAATCCCCCTCAATCCTCTCCACAATCACCGAGCCAAGACCCTGAATGGCGTAAGCTCCCGCCTTGTCCAGTGGCTCTTTCAACTTGACATAAGCGCTAATCTCAGCGGGGGTTAGCTTTTTGATAAAGACCTTCGTTTCCACTGACCGGGATAGTGTTTTGTTGCTTTCGGTATCGATGATGGTGAAACCGGTAATAACAGAATGACACCGGCCGCTTATCATCTCGAGTATTTTCTTCGCTTCGGCTTCGTTGTGCGGCTTGCCCAGTACTTTGTCATCGAGGATGCCAAAGGTATCCGCGGCGATGATGATGGCGTTTTCATACTTTGTTGCCACGTCTCTAGCTTTTGCCAGCGACAGTTTCCGGGCGAGTTCGTATGGCTCCAGTTCGTAGTGCCTCTCTTCTTCGTAGTCGCTCGGCTCAACCTTGAACTTCAAGCCAAGCTTTTTCAAAAGCTCTTTTCTTCTCGGTGACGCTGAGGCTAAGACGATAGTTTTCATGCCGTATCCACCGTAAAGGCAATAACATCATCAATGGAGCTGGTGTTGCAGAAGAGCATGACCAGCCTATCCAGCCCGAGGGCGATGCCCCCGCACTCAGGCAGATGGGCTACCGCTTCGAGGAACGACTGAGGCATGGGCATCTGGCGCCCCTGCTCCCGCTGGATTTGCTCTATCTCCTGGCGAAAGCGTTTCTCCTGCTCGCCCTTATCAGTAAGCTCGCTGTAGACGTTGGCTAATTCCAGTTCGCTGATGAAGATTTCGGCACGCTCGGCTACTCTGGGGTCATTCGGCTTGAGGCGTGCCAGTGAAGCCATGGCGGCCGGATAGTCGAGGAGCACGGTGGGACGGCTCGGGTTGAAGCTGGGGATTACCCTGGTTACGAGGTCGGTGTCAAAGCGCAGCGGGTCGAGCATGGCGAGAGGGTCCCAGCCGGCAGCCTGAAGAAAGGCATCACGCACGGTGATTCGGTGCCAGGGCAGGGACAGGTCAATGCTCTGCCCCCTGTATTGAATGATAGAGCCAGGCCCGAGCCGGCGGGCAATGGTCAGTATCAGTTGTTCCGTATCCTCAATAACGCGGCAGTAGTCGGCTTTAGCACGGTACCACTCGAGCAAATTGAACTCCGGGTTGTGCTGCCTGCCCCGTTCGCCTTTGCGGAAGCAGTGGCTGAGCTGGAAAATCCTCTCACAGCCGGCAGCCAGCAGCCGTTTCATATGGAGTTCGGGGGATGCCGCCAGAAACCAGTTTTCGCTTTCGAAAGGGGTGATATTTAGCTCCGGGGCGATGGCGGGTGCTCGGATGGGCGTCTCTACCTCGAGAAATCCCTGCTCCCGGAAGAAATCGCGGATGAACTGGTAAATCAGTGCCCGCCGCTCGAGGTTTGGCTTGATACGAATCAGCCGCTGCCGCTCATCCTCTGTCATGCCTTACTTTTTCGTAACGACCCGCTCCACGTATTTCCCGGTGCGCGTATCTACCTTAATGATGTCGCCTTCTCTAATGAAGGTGGGGACACCGATGGTGTAACCTGTTTCCAGCACAGCTTTTTTATCCTGCGAGGTAATTGTGGCTGTCTTGGTGGCTAACTCCGTTTTCACTACCGCAAGGTCAACGGTGATGGGCAAAGTGATGTCCAGAGGTCTGTCACCCATCCTCTGAACGGTGACCACCGTGCCTTCTTTAAGGAAGTTCTTCTTATCGCCGACATGTTCTTCACCGATGAATTCCTGCTCGAAGGTTTCGGTGTCCATGAAGACATAGTGGTCGCCTTCTTTGTAGAGGAATTGCTCATCCTGGCTGGAGATATGGACTTCTTCAATTGTGTCGCTGGAGTGGTAGGTGCGGTCGATGACGCCGCCGGAAACCAGATTGCGTAGCTTGAGGCGGTAGATGGCGCGACCTTTCCCCGGCTTGACAAATTCAGCTTCATCCACATTATAGGGGGTGCCGTCAATTAAAATCTTGGTATTCTTGTGTATATCTTCGATGTCCATGATGTTCTGCTCTCCTCTAGTTAGCCGATTTGCTCTTTCGCAGGTGTCCTTTCACATACGATGGTGATTATAGCATCTATTTTGGCGGGTTGCCAAGTCTTTTGCCTGTGAGGTCGTTTAGCAACTCACAAGGCAGAAGCCCGAATGCGTCATTGCGAGTCCCTCAGCAGAAGGACGAAGCAATCTCTGAATCAGACACAGATTATCGGTCGAGATTGCTTCGGGGCTTTGCCCCTCGCAATGACGGGGCGTGATGATGTTCGTAAAACAATCTCTGCCTGTTTTAATTGCGGGAAGGGGGTTTCTCTGCTAAAATTGAGGGCTGGCAAACGTCTTTTGCCTGGATGAGGGATAAGCGTTGCCCAACGAGAAGATAGAGGATTCCGCTGAAGAGAAGTCCCGCGGCTGGCTTGTCAGCCGGCGGAGTTTTCTGGCTATTTCAGGATGTGCACTGGCTGCCATTGCTGCCAGCCAGCTCCTGAGAAAACCGGAAGCCAGTCTGATTCAGCCTCTTTTATCAAGCCAAGAAGCGTCGCACATTGATGAGAAGTATGTTGTTACTTCCTGTTTGAACTGCTCAGGCCGCTGTGCTATCACAGTCAGAGTCGTCAACGGCAAAGCGGTTAAAATTGCCGGTAATCCTCTTTCCCAAGCCTCTGAAGGGACAGTCTGTCCCCGTGCTCATATCGGGCTTCAGGTCTTATATGACCCTGAACGAATCAGGACGCCTTTAAAGAGAACGAATAAAGCCAAGGGCAGGAGAGTCGACCCGGGCTGGGCACCCGTATCCTGGGAAGAAGCCTTAAGTGAAGTAGCGGGACGCCTCCACGAACTCAGAAGTCGGGCTGAGCCAGAGAAGCTGCTGGTGTTCTCTGGCTTGACCTCACGCAGCAGCGAGGATATGATTCTGCGCTTTGCCCAAGCCTATGGCACGCCCAATGTTGTTTCCGCCGAAGGTGATGAGGCAGAGAGAGTGGGGAGGTGGCTCGCCGACGGCAATTATGCCGAGTTCAGCTATGATTTGGGGAAAACTAACTATGTCCTTTCCTTCGGTGCCAGCCTGCTGGAGTCGGAGACGCCGCTTTCCACCGCCCTGCGCCACTGGGGCAGGATGCGCCGTGAGAAGCCAAATCGGGGCAAAGTGGTGGTCATCGACCCCAGATATTCGGTTACCGCCGCCCGGGCGGATGAGTGGCTACCGATAAATCCCGGAACAGATGCCGCTCTGGCTCTGGGCATAGCCCATGTTATCATCGCAGAAGGGCTCTATGACGCTGATTTCATAGCAAACCACTGCTCTGGTTTCGATAAGTTCAAGGAGTTGGTTTCAGCCGGCTACAGCCCGGCGCAGGTGGCGCAGATAACCGGTATAGATGCCGAAGTAATCGGGCGCATCGCCCGCGAGTTTGCTCAGACCAGACCGGCGATTGCCTGGGTGGGCAGAGGAGCCTCTGCCTGGCAGAACGGGGCTTATACCAGCTTTGCGATATATTGCCTCAACGCCCTTGTGGGCAGTCTGGATGTGCCGGGTGGGGTAATCTATCCCGAATTTCCGACTTATCGGGAAATGCCTGCAGTCATCGAAGATGAGATAGCTAGAAAAGGCAGAGCCAGCCCTCTCCTGGCTGTTGATAATTCTCTGGCTCGACCGGCGATAAATCAAATACCCGAGGCGATTAGCTCAGATAACCCTTATCCTGTTGAAATGGCTATTGGCTTCGACAGCAATTTCAATATGTCTCTCTCGAGTAGTGCGAACTGGGATGGGGCGCTCAAGGAAATTCCCTTCTATGTTCATCTTTCACCCTTCCCCAGCGAGATGGCGCAGTATGCCGATATTCTGCTCCCTACGACTACCTATCTTGAGGAATGGGGTTATGAGCACGGTTTGACCATTCCCACTGAGGTAAGGCTGAGGCAGCCCGCGGTCGAGCCGCAATTTGAAGCAAAATCTATTGCCGACGTTATTTTTGAGCTGTCACGGAAGACTGGGGACAGCGTCGTCCGCTCCTTTGCCGGTGTTGGTGATGATGCGGAAGGGTTCGTCAGGTACCGCACCAGCAATTTAATTGATTGGGATGAATTACACGAGAAAGGGGTCTGGGAAGGTGCGGATTACGAATACCAGAAGCACAGTCGTATATTTAAGACGCCTTCAGGAAAGTTTGAATTCTATTCGGAAGGTTATCAGAACCTGTTAGCAGAGAAAGGCGTCAAAGCTCGTCCTGAAGCCTTCCTGCCCCATTATGAAGCCCCCGAGTATTTCGGTGAGAATAAGGATTATCCTCTGACTCTGGTTACCTACCATCCTGTGATGGACATCCGCAATGGGAGCCAGAACTATCCCTGGGCACAGGAGGTCTACCTGGTGGAGCATGGACGCGGCTGGAATAACTTTGTCGAAGTAAATAGCGAAGCGGCTGGAGCTTACGGCTTTAAAGATGGTGATATGGTCTGGGTGGAGTCGCCCTTCGGCAAGCTCAAGGTAAAGGCGAGGGTCTTTGAGGGAATTCATCCCGGTGTCGTTGCCATCGCTCTGGGGCAAGGGCATTACGCTTACGGCAGGTGGCAGAAGAATATTGGCGTGAATCCCAACGACATTCTCGGCGTGGCATTCGACC
>CAZHRL010000090.1:0-4964 GCA_964534815.1 uncultured Dehalococcoidales bacterium
TGCGCCGCCGAGCTGCCGAGATGGGCATCGGGCTACTGGAGATGCAGAGAATCCCTCAGCTAGCGATAATCCATGAGGTCAACCCATTTATTGAGAGAGACTTCTCACGATGTATCCTGTGCGCCAAGTGTATCCGCGCCGACCAGGAACTGGTGGTCGAGGGCGCCCTTGACTACCTTCATCGTGGCTTCGTTTCCCGACCAACAACATTTAATGATTCACCTCTGGAGAAGTCGGAGTGCACCTTCTGCGGGACCTGTGTGGCCATGTGTCCCAGCGGTGCCCTTATGGAAAAAAACAGGGAATATACTGGCAGCACCTCAACTGTGGTCGATACCGTGTGCCCCTATTGCGGCTGTGGCTGCAGCCTCACTCTGGAGGTCAAAGACAATCGAGTCGTGCGCGCCAGACCGGGCACCCAAAGCCCGGTGAATCAGGGTGCGCTCTGCGTTAGAGGCTACTACGGTTACGATTTTATCCACAGCCCGGACAGATTGACCACTCCCCTCATCAAGACAAATGGTCAACTCCAGCCAGCAACCTGGGAGCAGGCGCTGGAGCGAGTGGCTACGGAACTGAAGCGAATCAAGGAAAACTACGGCGCGGATAGCATAGCTGTTCTTGGCTCCTCCAAGTGCACCAATGAAGAAAATTATGTGCTACAGAGATTCGCTCGGAGCGTTCTGGGCACCAATAACATCGATAATGGAAGCAGACTGTATAGTGCGCCGAGCCGGATTGGGCTGGAAGAGGTCATCGGCTTTCCGGGCACAACAAACTCGCTCGAGGCTCTGGAAAAGTCGAAGGCGATAATGGTGATTGGGGCTGACCCTGAGGTCTCTGCCCCGGTGGTAGCTTATGCCATCAAGCGTGCCGCTAAATTCAAGGGAGCCAGACTGCTGCTGGTCGACCCACGGAAGACCAAGCTGGCTCTCTTCGCCCACCTCTGGCTCAAGCCCAAGGTAGGGACAGATATAGCCCTGCTTAACGCTATGGCAAAGGTAATCGTAGATAGCAAGCTGTTCGACAGCCAGCTCATTACCAGCCTGACGGAAAACTTCCCCCAGTGGTCGAAGAGTCTGGAAAAGTACACGCCAGAGTATGCGGAGAAAGTAACTGGCATCCCGAGGCAGGAGATAGAGCTTGCCGCACGCCTCTTCGCCGAGATAAAGCCATCTTCCATTGTCTTTGGCAACGGGATTACTCAGTCTGCCAGCGGCACGGAGGCGGTAAAAGCCATAGCCAACCTAGCCATGTTGACCGGAAGTGTGGGCAAAGAGGGTGGCATCTTTGCTTTACAACGGGAAAACAATGCTCAGGGAGCCTGTGATATGGGCAGCTTGCCTGACTTCTTCCCCGGCTACCAGAGTGTGGAAAATGCTCAGACAAGGAAGGAATTTGAAAGGCGCTGGGGAAACCAGCTACCAGCCAGCGCCGGGCTGACGGCTCTGGAAATGATGGAAAAGGCGAGAGAGGGAAAGATTAAGGGGATGCTGATTATTGGCGAGAATCCAGTGGCGAGCTTTCCACACCCATCCCAGGTGAAAAATGTCCTCTCCTCCCTTGAGTTCCTCGCGGTTACAGATATATTCCTTACCGAGACAGCAAAGCTGGCAACGGTGGTGCTGCCTGCCGCCAGCTTCGCCGAGAAGGAAGGGACGTTCACCAACTTTGAAGGGAGAGTCCAGCAGGTAAAAAAGGCGGTTGAGCCTCTCGATAACAGCCTGCCCGATGGGGAGATAGTCCTGCGACTGGCGGACAAAATGGGGGCTCCTCTGCCATACTCTTCCCCGCAACAGGTTATGGATGAAATCAGAGAGATGATTCCCTCATACTCTCGTCCAGCCCGTCCCGACTTCGAAGCGAAGGGGCTATTCCAGAACGGGTTCGGGAAATTCTGCCCGGTGGAATACACCCCGCCCGAGGTAACCAAGGAGGGATACCCCTTTACCCTCCAGTGCGGCTCCATACTCTTCCAGTTTGGCAGCGGTTCCCGGAGCTTGAGGGCTTCACGACTGAAGAAGTTCTCCCCGAAGGCTTTTGTGGAAATCGGTAGAGAGGATGCTAGAGAACTGGGCATTGAAGAGGGCGATATGGTCAAAATCATCTCGCCGGCAGGGGAAGTGACGGCGGCGGCGAGAGTGACAGATACCCTGCCTCCCAGGATGCTCTTCATGCCCATTTCCTTCCCGGAGAGTCCGGTCTACGAACTATTCGATGGCGTTCTGGGCAGGCAGGCAAAGACGCCGCCTCTCAAGTCCTGTGCTGTGAGGCTGGAAAGGATTTAGCGGCAATGGCTGAGCTACCGGAAGCACCCAAAGTGGATATGGAACAACTGGACAAGATTATAGACCGGTATAAGGGACAGAGGTGGGCACTGCTGCCCCTCGCCCAGGAGGTACAGCAAGCCTTCGGGTATATTCCCCCCGAGACGATACCCCGCGTTGCTGAAGCTCTGGGGGTGTTCCCCAGTCAGGTGCAGGGAGTCATCAGCTTCTATGCCCAGTTTTATACTGAGCCACAGGGGAAGAATATAGTCAGGGTCTGCCGGGGGACTGCCTGCCATGTGCGGGGCGGCAAAACAATCTTAAAACTCATTAAACAGCATCTTGACGTCGAGGAGGGTGAGACCACCCCGGATATGGAGTATACTCTGGAAACTGTCGCCTGCATTGGTGTTTGTGCCCTGGCGCCAAACGTTGTCATCAACAAAACTACATATAGCAGCATGAACCCTAAGAAACTAGCCTTACTGTTTAGCCGCAAGGATAAGGCATAACATGCAGAGTAAATACACTGTTTTCGTTTGTAAGGGCACCGGATGCGTCTCCGGCGGAGGCGACACTATCTATGAAGCGCTCAAAACCGAAGTGGCAAGGCAGGGGCTGAAAAACGCCGAGATAGATTTTAGCGGCTGTCACGGTTTCTGCCAGCAGGGACCCAATGTTGTTATTGAGCCTGAGGGTATCTTTTACACCCATGTAGAGGTAGAAGACGCTGCTGAGATTGTGACCTCTCACCTCCGCGATGGACGACCGGTAGAGCGTCTTTTCTACCGTGACCCGGTAACCGGTCAAGCCATACCGCGCTACTCAGAAATAAACTTCTACAGCAAGCAAGAACGCGTCATCCTGCGTAACTGTGGTCATATTAACCCCGAACGGATTGATGACTACATCGCCCGCGGCGGCTACCAGTCCTTGAAGAAAGTCCTCTCCAATATGAAACCAGAAGAGGTTATCCAGGAGGTAAAGAAGGCGGGACTGAGAGGCAGGGGTGGGGCAGGATTTCCTACCGCCACAAAATGGGAGCTCTGCCGCAATGCCCCGGGCTCGCCAAAATACATTATCTGTAACGCTGATGAAGGCGACCCGGGTGCCTTTATGGACCGCTCTATCCTGGAAGCAGACCCTCATTCCGTTCTGGAAGGAATGCTCATCTGTGCCTATGCTATCAGCGCCTCTCAGGGCTATGTCTACTGCCGCGCCGAAAAACCCCTGGCAATTGCCAGACTGGAAATAGCCATAGAACAGGTAAAAGAACGTGGGTTTGTCGGCAACAACGTTCTGGGTTCCGATTTCAGCTTTGCTCTAGAGCTAAGGAGGGGTGCCGGTGCTTTTGTCTGCGGGGAAGAGACAGCACTGATGGCATCGATTGAGGGCAAACGGGGCATGCCCCGCCCCCGTCCTCCCTTCCCCGCCCAAGCAGGACTGGATGGCAAGCCGACCGTCATCAACAATGTAAAGACGCTTGCCAGCATCCCGGTTATCATTGAGCGTGGTGCCGACTGGTTTGCCAGCATCGGCTCGGAGAAGAGCAAGGGTACTGCCGTCTTTGCCCTCACCGGCAAGGTCGCCAACAGCGGTCTGGTGGAAGTGCCCATGGGCACTCCCCTTTCTCGCGTCATTTATGAGATTGGGGGTGGGGTATTACAGGGCAGGCGGCTCAAGGCGGTGCAGACAGGCGGTCCCTCAGGCGGTTGCATCCCGGCGCGCCTCATTGACACACCCGTGGACTACGATTCGCTGACCAAGCTGGGCTCGATAATGGGCTCCGGCGGCATGGTCGTTTTGGATGAAGCCACCTGCATGGTGGAGGTGGCTCGCTTCTTCCTCAGCTTCACTCAGGCTGAGTCCTGCGGCAAATGCACCCCCTGCCGCCTGGGAACGAGGCAGATGCTGGAAATCCTGACCCGCATTACCGAGGGCAAGGGGCGCGATGAAGATATTGATACTTTGCTCAAGATAGCCACCATGGTCAAGCAGTGCTCCCTGTGCGGGCTGGGTCAGACGGCGCCCAACCCGGTGCTTTCCACCATCACCTATTTCCGTGACGAATATGAAGCCCACATCAAAGAGAAGAGGTGCCCGGCTGCCGTCTGTGATGCCCTGATGATATCGCCCTGCCAGCATACCTGCCCGGTCGGCATCAATATCCCCAAATACGTGGCTCACATCGCTGCCGGCGAGTACAAAGAGGCTATTGAGACCATCAGAGAACGCCAACCCTTTGCCGCCGTCTGCGGTCGCATCTGCCACCATCCCTGCGAGACAAGGTGCCGCCGCGGTGAGCTCGACGACCCGGTTGCCATCAGAACGCTCAAGCGTTTTGCCGCCGACTGGTATGCCGAGCATGCTTCTGAACTATCAGAAATCAAACCCTTCCCCAAAACACGCCCCCAGAAGATAGCTGCGGTCGGGGCGGGTCCCACAGGCTTAGCCTGCGCCTACTACTTAGCCCAGAAGGGCTATCCCGTAACCGTCTTTGAAGCCCTTCCCGTGGGTGGCGGCATGCTCTCAGTGGCGTTACCGGAATTCCGCTTACCCCACGAGGTCATCCAGCAGGACATCGATTATATCGTCAAGCGAGGGGTCGAAATAAGATACAATACGCCGATTAACGCCAACTTCACCGTAGAAGATTTGAAAAAGAGCGGCTATGATGCGGTGTTTACCGCCGCCGGC
>CAZHRL010000091.1:0-4918 GCA_964534815.1 uncultured Dehalococcoidales bacterium
TTGAGCGAAGCGAAGAATCTTGCTTGTTGCGCGGACTTATGCCACTTAGCACTAGCTCTCAAGTAAGTCTCAATATGAACCAAAATCGAACGAAACCAAGGGACGTAGTTCTACTCAGTTTGTTGTTAGCGGAGTGCGTTTAAGAGGGAAGTTAGTCCCTCTTGGGGAAAATGTCTCTCCTTGCCCATTATGCTACATCTCGACCAGCCCACCGTGCTAGCTCTGAAACCGTCTCGTCGTTGTTGCTGTTGTTATTTTGTAAGGGTGGTAACTTTCACCTTGCTGGTGTCGGTTACACCCTTCAGAGCGGAGACCATGCCCACAATGACGCTTCTAACGATTTGCTGGACAAAGGGGTTAGCCGGCAGCACGGCGTTATTTAAGTTAATGGCGACCTTACTTCCGTCGATGGAGATATCGGCGCTCTTAATCTCGCCCACTCCCTCCAGCGCGGAGAGCATGCCGTCAACCGTATGGTCGATGAAGCTCTGCACGAAGTAATCGAGCGCAATGGGTTTGTCGTTAACCACAAGGTTTACCTGTCTTGTCATTTCTGTATCCTCCTTCAATCCTTTCAACTTTTAGCCGCTGTCGGTCTGCGGGAAGAAGTCGTATGAGACTGCTACTTTAACCTGCCTTCTACCGCCGGCCAGTTTATGTTCTTGAAGAAGGCTTCGATATAGTCGGCACGCTTCAGACCGTAGTCGGTAATGAAGGCATGCTCAAAGACATCCATTACCAGGATAGGAGCGCCACCGGCAAGATGACCGACCTCATGCTCGTTAATCCACTGGTTGATGAGCTGACCGGTCACATTATCCTGATACAGTATCGCCCAGCCGATGCCGCGCATGGCTCCGGTGGCTCTGAAGTCCTGCTCCCAGGCTTCGTAGCTGCCGAAATTGGCTGCCAGCTTCCGGGCAAGTACCCCTGACTTGTCCAGCGCCGCCTTGCCGCCGAGGTTTTCGAAGTAGTATTCATGGAGACGCATGCCGTTGAACTCCCAGCCGAAGCGGCGCTTGAGCTCCGCGAATTCCGGGTTGGTGGCATCTTTGGCTTTGGCTGCCAGGATATCGAGCAGTTTGTTGGTGTTGTTCACGTAGCCCTGGTAGAGGGTGAAGTGGTTCTTGAGCAGGGTTTCGCTGAAACCCGGCATCCCGATAAGAGAGCTGTAGTCCTTTGCTTTGTAAGCCATTGTCTTTCCCCCTCCTTTTTCTTAAGTGCTAATTATGATAGTCGTTACTTTTTGATAAAATAAGTTCTCAGCCATCTAGACCGCATTTATCTCTCAGGATTTCTGAGACCTTTGCCAGATAGCCAAAGGCTTTCTCGACCAGGCGTTCTTCAATGGTAGCGTTGGGGTTGGTTCTGGCTTTGGCGGCAGAGGCTTCGTCGCTGGCGCCGACTTTTCCGATGTTCTTCAGGCAGCAGCGCGCCGGGGCAATCAGGGCGTGCTCGGCGATTTGTTTTACCGGCAGCCCGGTGTTCAGTGAGACGACTTCCCAGTATTCGGCAAGCTGGCTGGCGAGCTTCTCTGGCGTCTGCTGGCTGAGGCTCTCTAAATTAGTGGGCACAATGCCCCAGGAGATGACGCCGCCATCTCTGATGAAGCGAGCCACGGCACTGGCGTACCCCTTCGGCATGAGCTGCATCTGGTAGGCATCAAAGGAGACCAGTTGAATCCCGAGCTCAAGAAGATAGGGTAGATTAACATTGGCGCAGAGGTGCAGCGCTCTGCGTCCGTCAAAGCTGGCAAGGAAGCTCTGGTAGTCCTGCTTTGCTTGCATATCGTTGTAGCCGGATAGACCGCTGAAAACCCAGCCCAGCCCCGGCTCATCCAGCCAGACAAAGGCGTTCTGGTTTTTCTCCTTGAGCTGTCGGTACTGGGTGTTAATTTTCCTCTGGATAAAATCGAAGAGGAGTGCTCTGACCTCCTCGTTATAGATGATAGGGCGGTTATTTTCGTCGGTAACCCTGAAGCCAAAGCTCACCGGACCGGTTACCTGCCCGCGGATGGCGGTATAACCCTGGAGGTCTTCAGCCAGAAACCGATGATAGACTGCCGAGTACTCCTGGCTCAGGGCGAAGGTCTCCGGCTGCGTCATCCTCTGCGCATAAGCGACCAGTTCTGCGGCAAATTTAGCCGTGTTGAAGCTGATTTTTTTGTTCCGGGGGTCAACCGTTATCCCCGGGAAATTCTGCGACGTCTGCACGTACATATCCTCATAGAAGCTCACCCTGGGCAACTGTGGCCAGAAGGGTATATCCAGACTCAGCGCTAATTCCAGAGCTTTTTCGACATCGGTATGGGGCATGATGCCCATCGCCGTGGTCTTACAATGTGCCGCAAAGCCCGGTTTGCTCTCTGCCATACTCCCGCTCACCAGTAATAATAGTAACTTTTATTTTAACAGTTTTCCCCCGACTTCACTATTTGAGGTCGCCCTTGACGCTGATGGTAACTTCCTTAAAGGGAATATCTTTGCCGCTCGATTTTATCGCCTGCTTTGCCAGATGCACCAGCCCAAAGCAGCAGGGCACCTCCATGTGCACCACAGTCAGGCTCTTCACGTCCGCCACACTCAAGATGGCGGTCAGCTTCTTCAGGTGTGCTTCGAAGTCGTCCAGCTTGGGACAGGCGACCAGCACACTGTGATTTCTCAGAAAGTCCTGGTGGAAGCCGGGGTAGGCAAAGGGAACACAGTCCGCCGTCAGCACCAGGTCGGCTCCCTGCAGGAATGGTGCGAAAGGCGGGACGAGAGCGAGCTGGACAGGCCAGTGTCTGAGCATCGAGGGCTGACGTCCCCCTCCCGGCGCAACTTCAGCCGCTTCTGGTCTGTCAAACTGGGTGACTGTGGCTGAGGAGCAACCGCAGGGAAGCTTCTCTTCGGTGTGGACAGATGCTTGAGTGCGAGCAGGCTCCTTGTGTCCCAGATGCTGCTTCACCGCTTCTTCATTAAATCCCTCGGATACCCTTTCTTCAATAGTGATGGCGCCCTGAGGGCATTCGTCCAGGCAGGCGCCGAGCCCATCGCAGTATTTTTCACTGACGAGCTTTGCCTTGCCATTGATAATCTGCAGCGCTCCTTCGGCGCAGGCAGGGACACACAGTCCGCAGCCGTTGCACTTCTCTTCATTAATCCTGACTATTTTGCGCGCAATTTTAGTTGTCATTTACATCCTCCTTGTTTCTTAAGACAGTCTCAGCTAGTGCTCAAGGGCACAAATCAGCGTTATATGTCATGACCGGTTAGACCCTTCGCTCCGCTCAGGGTGACACAGCGTAAGATGTCATTCTTGAGCGAAGCGAAGAATCTTGCTTGTTGCGCGGACTTATGCCACTTAGCACTAGCTCTCGCCCCTTAACTCTTTCCATCTTTCCTCTCCCAAACATTGCCGGGCGGAAGCGCACCAGCTAATGCAGGAGGGCACCTGTTCGCGATAGATTTTTGTGCCGCACTTGTGGCATTTCACCTTCAGCTCATCGGAGAACATCTCCACTTCCGCGCCACAGTTGGGGCACTTATGCAGCGAGACTCTAAGATTTCTCATGTCCTGTCCGGGACATTTGCTTGTCATCTCTCCACCTCCTCGCTAGTTTTAAGGGCGTTTCTTTGTCATTGCGAGCGAAGCGAAGCAATCTCGGGGATTGCTTCGGGGCTGATGCCCCTCGCAATGACAATAAGGAATTGCAAAACACCCTTAGTTTTAGCTTACAACGCAATAATACAGCCTGCTGACGAAGCCGACTATGATTTGCATCATATAAGGGGGGCTAATTTATTGGCAACAATGCGGGCTAGCGTCAACAACCCATCCCCAACCCCCTCCCCCTAAATAGGGGTTATAAAAGGGGGCTTTTGGGATTTAGGTATTGGTGCTTGGAATTTATATTAAAACGGAGGGTTGTCAGAAGGGGGCGCAGCCCCCTTATTAATAAATCCCCGGGGTTGTAAGAAGGGGACAGAGTCCCCTTATATATTATGAAAATTCCCCTCTCCTTCAAGGAGAGGGGTTAGGGGTGAGGTCAAGCATCTCAAAACAACCATTTCCCTGTTAGACAATAACCTTTTATTTAACATAACTCTAAAAACAATTCGAGCGTGACTAGCCTCGAATTGTTTGCCGAAATTTTTGTTGTATTTAGTATGAAGCAGACTTCCAATCAGGGAAGTTAGCCGAACGCTCTAAGCGGGTCATGATACTCTCGGTGGCCCTTCGCTCAGCAGTCTGAGCTTCTCTTTATCCAGAATGACTATCCTGCCGCGCGCGGAGCGGATGAGGCCTCTTTCCTTTAGCTGGCTCATTATGCGGATGGCGGTTTCCGTGGTGGTTCCTGCCATATCCGCCAGTTCCTGCCGGGTAAAGGGGAGAGTGCTGCCGAGCTTTGTCGCCAGCATGAGCAGCACGTTAGCCAGACGTTGTTCCACCCTCTCACTGGCGAGGTCTCTCAGGCGGCTCTGCGCCTCCCGCAGCCTTCCTCCCAGGATGTTAATAATCTTCAGTGCCACCCGTGGGCGATTGGCGAGGAAAGTGAGGAAATCTTCCCTCTTGATGCCCAGAACCTTCGTCTCGGCGGCGGACTGGGCGGAAGCGGGGTAGGGCTTGTTTTCGAAAACGGCTACCTCCCCGAACATCTCACCGGGACCAAAGAAGGCGATGATGAAATCCCGCCCGGATGAGGCGTGTTTCAGCACCTTCACCTTCCCCTCCGCGACCACGTAGAACCACTCCGGAGCGTCCCCTTCCCAGAAAATAAAGTCGTTGAGAGAGAAAGTCCGCTCAATGGTGAGCTTGGTAAGTTCTCCCAGTTCGTCCTCATCAAGACTGGAGAAAATGATCAATAGCTTGTGATTTTGAGCTTCCTCAACGAGGAAACGCTTCACTCCTCATTTATATTATAGCAGGAAATTTCAAC
>CAZHRL010000092.1:0-4914 GCA_964534815.1 uncultured Dehalococcoidales bacterium
TTCCTTTGTCCTTTTTACTATAAAAGGTACAAGTTTCTCCTACTTGGTTAAAGGCAAAAATACCAATTCCCAGTTCACCGATTTGAGGTATAGTTAGTTCTGGTTTTATTGAATCTGCCACTCGGTTAAGCGCAGCTTTAAATTCCCTCTCATCCATTCCTGGTGAATTATAATTTATCGTTATTTTCGTTCTCTCCAGATGATAACTAACCTCACACGGGATACTCATCCCCGCTTTTCTCCATTCATCTAGAGCATTACTGATGTATTCTTTGATGGCATTCGCAGGAGTACCGTAAAGTCTTCCTAAATAGCTAAGCATGACCCCGAAGTTCCCACGAATTTTTTCCTTTGCCATTGGCCTTACCTCCCTTTAAAGGATTGAAAACGAGTCGTGGTAAGTGCTAGCCATCTTTGAAATTTATCTTCCTCTGCTAGCATGGTTAATAAACTGGAAATGTAGCCAATATCGGTGGCGTCAAGTCCCTTCCGAAACTCATCCCTCACTTCTGTGTCATTATCTCGAAACCAGCTTAGTTCATCCTCTAATAGGAGTAGGAGGTATTTAATCTTTTCTGTCCTATGCCTCGCCTCAGCAATTTGTTTAAGGCTCTCGGGTTTCTCTTTGTTTTCTAGGAATTCTCTAATTTTATTCAGAGACATTTGAGACGGCTTACGTATGCGCCTTTTTTGCGTGAACCCCCCCCCAACCTCGAATTGTGTTGTAAGGGACACCCAATTTTTCGGCGAGTTCCCTGTTGGAAAGGTTATTTTCTTTAGCGTAGTTACTCAGGTTTAATAACAGTTGCCAGGTTCTTTCTTCTAAAATCTGAACATCATTTGCCACCATGCGCCTCCATTTGATTAGATATTATACACCCCTACAACGCTGGCTTCAGCACAATAATCTGAGTGGTGGCGGGGAGCTTATCCGCCTTAATCTCCGTTTCGCTGGCGTTCAGGCGGGTAACGTCCTTCTTACCCGCCAGAAAATCATCTACTCTGGTTAAGGGCATGGCGCACCGCTCGTTCCTGAAGTGCATCGGGATGATTACCTTTGGTTTGAGCCGGTGGGATACTTCGGTGGCGACTTTAGCGTCAATGGTATAGTAGCCGCCCACCGGGATAAGCAGCACATCTATTTGACCTATTTCAGCAGCCTGCTTGTCACTGAGCTTGTGCCCCAGGTCGCCGACATGACAAATCTTTACTTTATCCATCACAAAGCAGAATATGTTGTTTTTGCCCCGCTCCCTGCCCCCAGACTCGTCATGGAAGGTGGGAATAGCCTTGAACTCTATGCCACCGACTTTAGCTGAACCTGTGACTACTTTCGGGTTGCCTCTGACAGAAGCTACGTTGTTATGGTCGGAGTGGTCATGGGTGACGGTAACAATATCCGCCGACTCCCTAATCTCGCCGTATTTCAGGTCGCCTCCGCTGGCGTAGGGGTCGGTGAGGATTTTTACTCCGCCTTCGGAGGTAATCAGAAAAGACGCGTGCCCCAGCCATTTAATCTTCATCTTAACCCTCCTTGCCGTGATTATTGCTTAGCCAGAGAAAGGACTAAGTTCACCAGTGTCCGTACGGCTACGCCGGTAGCCCCCTTCACCCAGTGCCCGCGGTCTTTCTCGCTCAGGTCAGTGCCGGCGATATCCAGATGGATCCAGGGGGTATTGCCGACAAACTCAGCGAGGAATTGTGCCGCCGTGATAGCGCCGGCGTATTTGCCGCCCACATTCTTAATATCGGCGACATCGCTTTTGTTCTGTTCCCGGTAAAGCTCGTGCAGGGGCAATTGCCAGACGAGCTCGCCAGCTTCAGCACCAGCGGCGATGACTTTGTTCAGAAATTCCTGATTATTAGTGAAGCCGCCGCTGTAGACATCGCCAAAGGTCAGGCGGCAGGAGCCGGTCAGCGTTGCCAAATCGATGATAAATTTGGGATTGTGCTTTCTGGCATAGCTCAGGGCGTCAGCCAGGATAAGTCTGCCTTCGGCATCGGTGCTGATGACTTCAATGGTTTTGCCGCTCATAGCTTTAATGACGTCGCCCGGTTTCATGGCGCTGCCGCTGGGCAGATTTTCAGTGGTGGGGGTAATTGCCATCACGTTAATCTGCGGCTTTAGCTGGGCGATGGCGCTTATGGCGGCCATCACCGCCGCCCCACCCGCCATATCCCCCTTCATCTCCTCCATCTTCTCCGAAGGCTTGAGCGAGATGCCGCCGGAGTCAAAGGTTATCCCCTTGCCCACAAAGACAATATCGATTTCCCTGTTTTCCCTTCCCCAGTAGCGCAGGACGATAAATTTGGGTGGTTGCTGGCTTCCCTGCGCCACACCGAGCAGCGCTCCCATCCCCAGTTCCTGCATCTGTTCCCGTTCCAGGATGGTCAGCTCAAGTCCATAGGTCTGGGCTAGCTTAGTTGCCATGTCTGCCATATGGGAGGGCGTCATGTAATTTGCTGGTTCGTTGGTCATATCACGGGCGAGGTTGGTGGCTTCGGCGAGAACCTTGCCTTTCTGGCAACCTGCCATCAGTGCCGACAGGCTATCTTTATCAGCGCCAACGATGGTGAGCTGTTTCATCTCACCAGGCTCCTCTTCTTTTTTGGTGATGTACTTGCGGAAGGAGTAGACGCCAAGCAGGGCGCCCTCAGTGAGCATCTGTGCCGAGCTTTCCAGGGTTATGCCGCCCATGCCTGCTCCCTGAGGGATAGTGGCGATGCTCTTCACCCCTTTCTTCTGCAGAGTGCGGCAGGTCTCGGCGACGGCATCGCGGACTTTGCCTGTCGTCAGCTCCTGCTGCTTACCCAAACCAACAATCACCACCCGTTCTGCAGGAAGACAGCCAAGGCTGTGAACAATGGTAATTTCATTCAGCTTGCCCTTAATCTCGCCCCGGCTTACAAGCGGGGAGATATTCCCATTCAGCATCCTGTCGATGTCAGCGAGGTCGTCCTCAAGACGCTCCATTCCTTCAAAGAAGCTCAGGACGATAGCGTCGGCTTCAATCTCGGTAATATCACCGGCGATAACTTTGATTTCCATCTTCAGTCTCCTTTTTAACGATTGACTTCCCTTACAATCTTATCGATGACGGGGGTGATGTCTCTGGAGGTATCCACAGCAAAGTGGTTACGGCGGATTTTCTCCACGGCTGGCTCCATTCGCTGATAGACTGACCAGTCGGCATCCGATTTATTCCGGGGGTTTCCGGCACGGGCTGTGAGCCTTTCTTGAACAAGCTCCGGGGGCGCCTCAACGCGCACCAGGATTAGCTTGGCATTAAGTCGGTCAGCGATGCTGTAGAGGTGTTCGCGGTAGCGCTCGGAGAGGTTAGTGGCATCCAGGATGAGAGAAATCCCTTTTTTCAGCAGCCTTTCGATAAGAAGGTGGGCTGCTTTGAAGAGATAGGCACTCTCCTGGATGGCATAGGTGGGTGGTGAAAAGAGAACCTTACGCAGGGCGTCGCTCTCCAGTATGACAAAGTGCAGCCTCTCCCGTAGTCGATTACAAAAATAGGATTTCCCTGTGCCGGGCAAACCGCTAACCGCAATAAAGACAGGCTTGGCGACTGGCTCAGGGAGTTGTCCCAGGCTATCCGTCAAACGCTGCACATCGGAGGCAAGCTGAGTCTGTTCCACATCTCTGATTATAAAATATTTGGGGCAGTTATGCTAGATGGCTGAGGTTAATCTTCAACATAAAAAGCAAAACCGAGAACGCCAGCCCCACAGGTATAAGCCATCACCGGGCTGAACTCGGTAAGCCAGATTTCA
Source organism: uncultured Dehalococcoidales bacterium (assembly GCA_964534815.1). Lineage (GTDB taxonomy): Bacteria > Chloroflexota > Dehalococcoidia > Dehalococcoidales > CAZHRL01 > CAZHRL01. Next base: position 3,781 of record CAZHRL010000092.1, read on the forward strand.
ATGCAATTAAATTCAGATTTTATCCGCTCCATCAGCTTTTTGCCTTCCTCCGGGGCATAGGCGTGCATCACAGCAATATGGAGTGGTTTCTGCCCGGCTTTGGTTTTCAACGTTTTAAGCATGCGCTTGATGCCGCGCTCCCGGCTTCTCACTGCGCCTTCAAAACGAATTTCCCCCTGAGAAATGGACAGGATTGGCTTGATATTGAGCATGGAGGCAGCCTGAGCCGCCACTTTGGGGATGCGCCCTGAGCGATAGACATGGCGGATGGTATCCAGCATGGCTAGTACTGTGACCTTCTTTCTCGCTTCCTCGGCGGCGGCCACAGCTTCAGCCAGACTCTTTCCGGCGGCAGCGGCTCGAGCCACCGCCAGGGCGACGAAGCCCTCCGCAGCTGTGGCTGTCTTCGAATCGACCATCTCTATTTTAAGCTGAGGAAGCTCAGCTTTAATCTGCTCTTTTGCCTGGTTTACCACAGTGTAAACAGCACTCAAGCCAGCCGAGACGGTAACACAGACTATCTCCTGCGCCCGCTGGCTCACCTTGCGATAGGCTTTCAGACAATCGATAGGATAAACTGAAGAAGTCTTAAAGGACTCGGGGTCTTTCAGGAATAGCTCATAGGCTTCGGAGGGGGTAACATCCACCCAGTCTTTATAAATCTTCCCCTGGGCGTAGAAGTTGACCGGGATAACCTCTATCCCGTATTGCTTGACTAATTCTTTGGTCAGGCAGGAGATGCTATCGGTAATAACGGCAACTCTGGACTGGCTCATGAGACCCATATTCCTAGTCGTCAACGTAATAGGCAAAACCGATGGTTCCCGTACCGGTGGCGTAGCCCATTACCGGGCTGAACTCGGTAAGCCAGAGCTCGATACAATTGAATTCAGAGCGTAACCGCTCCATCAGTTTTTGAGCTTCTTCCAGAGCATAGGCGTGCATCACAGCAATATGCACCGGCTTTTGCCGCACTTTGCGCTTTACCATTTGAATGATGCGGTCTACACCGTGTTCCTTGTTTCTCACCGCCCCGGCAAAATGCACCAGCCCGGAGGACATGGTCAGTATTGGTTTGATACTGAGGAAGGAGCCCACCTGGGCGGCTATTTTGGGTATGCGGCCCGTGCGGTA
>CAZHRL010000093.1:0-4833 GCA_964534815.1 uncultured Dehalococcoidales bacterium
TTTTCCATTTTCTGGTGTAGGCTATAGATATGCTTCGGTCGGCCGGAGACCTCAGCCTTCAGTTCAGCTTTCTCAAGTTCAGAGTTCAAAACCTTGATGGCTCTGGCGATGAAGTTTTCCCGCTGGGTGCGGCGGGCAGCAATCAGCTTGGCAATCTCGCGGTATTTCTCCGGCTCTAGGTAACGAAAGGATAAGTCTTCCAGTTGCCATTTTAGCTCCCATATCCCCAGACGGTGCGCCAGCGGCGCATATATCTCCAGCGTTTCCTGGGCGATGCTCTGCTGCTTTTCCGGCGGTAGTGCCTCCAGAGTCTTCATATTGTGCAGGCGGTCAGCGAGCTTGATAAAGACCACACGCAGGTCTTCTGCCATTGCCACCAGCATCTTCCTCAGGTTTTCTGCCTGCGGCTCCCTGACCGCAACACCCTCCGGCGCTTTCAAGGAAAGCTTGCCCAGCTTGGTGGTGGCATCGACCAGCTTGGCTACCTCTGGCCCAAACTGGGCTTCAATTTCGGCGATGGGTATGCCACAGTTCTCAGGAACATCATGTAATAAGGCTGCTGCTAGAGTGCTGGCATCGAGCTGAAGCTGCGTGAGCATCAGTGCTACCTGCATCGGGTGTTCTAAATATGGCTCCCCTGAGCGGCGCGTCTGACCTGAATGTGCCTTTTCGGCAAAATTGTAGGCGTTTTCGACTAGCGCTATCCTCTCTGCTGATAGGTAGCTCTGGATTGCCTCTCTCAGCCGACTAAAACTCATTGAAGCAGTCTCGTTGCTCATAGGGATTATAGTTTAAGTATAGCTCAACAGTTAGCTTAGTGCAAAGCAGATTAGCTTTACAAATGATGGGGTAATGCTGTATTCTAATCTAAGAAATTCCTGAGGAAAGCTGGATTGTATCAGGTACCGCGCGGGACTTCAGATATTCTGCCTACAGAGCAACTTTACTGGCGCTTCATAGAACAGAAAGTCGTTCATGTCTGTCAACTCTACGGCTACGAGCGTATTGATACCCCCGTCTTTGAAGATACCGGTCTTTTCACCCGTGGCGTGGGGGAGGGCACCGATATTGTCGAAAAAGAGATGTATACCTTTGAGGACAGGGGTGGCAATAAACTGACACTGCTTCCTGAGGGCACAGCTCCTGTGTGTCGTGCCTACCTTGAGCACGGCTTGCATAATCTACCTCAGCCGGTAAAGCTCTATTACTTTGTTTCTGCTTTTCGCTACGAAAGACCGCAGGCAGGGCGCTATCGGCAGCACCATCAGTTCGGCTGCGAGGCTATCGGGGAGAGCGCCCCGGCACTCGATGCTGAAGTGATTGATATGGCGTGGCATTTCTTTCAGTCGCTTGGTCTCAATCGTTTAACGCTCCTGATTAATAGCATCGGCTGCAAGCAGTGCCGACCGAAATACCTGGCTATCCTGAAGGACTACTATGGCAAGTATGCTCAGAACCTGTGCGCCGACTGTAAAGTCAGGCTGGAGAGAAACCCGCTGCGCCTGCTCGATTGTAAGCAGCCATCGTGTCAGCAGGTAGCTGATGTCGCTCCGCGGAACATTGATTACCTTTGTCCCTCCTGTGATGAGCACTTCAAACGCTTGCAGAAGTATCTGGACTTGCTCGGTTTTCCCTTCCAGATTAATCCCCGTCTGGTGCGGGGTCTGGACTACTATACTAGAACAGTCTTTGAGATTCAGCCAGAGGAAGAAGGCTCTCAGAGCACCATCGTGGGCGGAGGCAGGTATGACGACCTTATCGAGGAACTGGGCGGCAAGCCCACCCCGGCGGTCGGCTTTGCTACCGGCATTGAGCGGATAGTGCGTAATCTGAAGCGGGAGGGCATTGCCGTGCCGCTTTTGCCCAAGCCCCACGTCTTCCTCGCCTTTGTCGGTGATGAGGCTGGAGCAGAAGCTATGAAGCTGGCAGCCAAACTCAGGCGGGCGGGCATCGGCGTCATTGAAGCGATGGGCAGTCGGAGCCTGAAAGCACAGCTAAGGCAGGCAGATGCCCTCGGCGCCCGTTACACGCTGATTGTGGGTGAGCAGGAATTGAAAAGCCACTCAGTAATACTGCGCGATATGACCACCGCCCAGCAGAAGACTGTCTCCCTCCACCAGATCGAGAATGAACTGCGTGACCAGATAACCTCGCGTGAGTAAAAGATATTGTAAAATATCGTTGAATGTGTTATATTGGACTTCGGAATATCGCTATCAAACGGGTTGTGCCTCTATTAAAGCGGACGGTGGCTTTTCAAATCTCTCAAAGAGGGGCTAGATGAGCAGCAAAGAGGCTATTGGCGTTTTTGACTCCGGTGTTGGTGGACTGACGGTACTCAAAGAGATTGTTTCCCTCCTTCCCAATGAAAATACACTTTACCTCGGTGATACTGCCCGGGTTCCCTACGGTTCAAAACCCCAGAAGACCATTATCGAATACTCTCTGGAAGACGCTACTTATCTCACCAGGCAGAACGTTAAGGCGCTGGTTGTCGCCTGTAATACCATCTGCTGCCTTGCCATGACCGACCTGGAAAAAGCCTTTGGACTCCCCATAATCGGCGTCATTGGACCCGCCTCAAGAGTTGCCGCCAAGCTGACCAGGAATAAGAAAGTCGGCGTTATTGCTACGGAAGGCACCATCAATAGCGGCGTCTACCAGCAGGCTATCAAGCAACTGGACAGCAAAATAGAAATATTCCCCAAAGCCTGTCCCCTGTTTGTCCCTATTGTTGAGGAGAATGTGCTCGAGGGCGTGATTGCCGAAAAGATTATCGCGATGTATCTCGCTGAGCTTAAGGAAAAGCAGCTAGACACTCTGGTTCTGGGCTGCACCCATTATCCGCTGTTGATGGGACCGATTACCCGGTTTATGGGTTCCAAGGTTACTGTGCTTGACCCGGCTACTGCTGTGGCGCAGGAACTGAAACAGAAACTGACCGAGTATAAGCTGCGGAGCGATAGTAAGACCGAAGGCTCCCACAAGTTCTTCTTTACCGGTCAGCCTCAGAAGGCAGAAAAGCTCATCCGATGCCTGAATATCAGGATTGATAGTATCGAACAGGCTGATCTGGCAGCACCGCCAGTATGTGGGTGTAGTTAGTCTGGGCAGGTGGCGTGAAGTTAGACTAAATTAGAGATTTCATATAAGGAGGTTATCATGGCTTCAGGGAATATCGTCGAGGAATATGTCAAGGCTCGTCCTGGCTCAAAGAAGCTGCACGAGCGTGCGGAGAAGATTTTCGCCGCCAATGGTGCCACTCACCTGAGTCGCCTTATGGACCCCTTCCGCCCCTATATCACCCACGCCAAGGGCTCTCACAAGTGGGATGTGGACGGCAACGAATACATCGACTACGTCACGGGGCATGGCGCGCTTATTCTGGGACACGCCCATCCGGCCATTGTCAAGGCGGTGCAGGAGCAGGTTGCCAAGGGCACCCACTATGGCGAAGACCACGAACTTGAGATTCAGTGGGCAGAACTGATTCAGAAAATGGTGCCCTCCCAGCAGCGTGTGGAGTTCTTCTCCTGCGGTCAGGAAGCCAATATGATGGCAATCAGGGTGGCTCGAGCTTATACCGGCCGCAAGAGGGTGCTCCGGTTCTTCGAGAACTTCCATGGCTGGTCAGACGAACTGGTCATCCCGACCTTTGGCGTCTGTAACGACTATGTCAAAGTTATACCGATGAACGACCTCAGTATCGTCGAGAAAGAACTGGCGACAAAGGAATATGCCATTATGTTTGTTGAGGGCGGTGGTGCCCACATGGGTGGTCAGATTCCGTGGGAGACCGACTTTGTTCGTGCCCTGCCCGATATGGCAAAGAAGTACGGCACTGTCCTGCTTGTTGATGAAGTGGTCACCGGCTTCCGTGATGCTGTGGGCGGCTGGCAGTCTCTTGTCGGCGTCACGCCAGACCTGTCTAGCTGGGGCAAGGTGATTGCGGGTGGGCTGGGTTGTGGCGCTCTGGGTGGCAAGGCGGAAATCATGGATATGTTAAAGCCCAAGCCGGCGCCGCAGAAGTACCTTACCCATACCGGTACCTGGAATGCTAACCCTCTCACCAGCGCCGCCGGGGTTGCTGCCTGCAAGCTGTTCCACGATGGCAAGGTCCAGAAGAAGGCTAATGAGCTCGGTGCCTATCTGCGCAAGAAGGGCAACGAAGTCTTTAAGAGACTGGGTGTCAACGGCCGACTCTACGGGCGGTCTATCGTCCATGTCTACTTTGGCTCCATCGACTTTGAACCTTCGAACGATGAACTGCCACCCACCAAGGACCCCAATAAGCTAATGGGCGGAAACGCAGAAAAGAATCGTCTTCACATTCACCTGATGCATCGTGGCATTGCCACCATGTCAGCGAGACTCTTCATTTTCTCCTGTGTGCACACTGAAAAGGACGTTGACCAGACCGTCAAAGCTCTGTCTGACTCTTTCGAAGCCATGCTTGCCGAAGGGACTCTGAAGAAGGCTTAAGGGGAGTGGGTTATTGCTAAAGAAGTGAGGGTGGTCGGAAGCTAAGCAGGAGTCCTCCAATCGTCTGCAGAATGTGGGCTTGGTGATAAGGAGATGGCGAATTTGTGCCGTTTTAAGGGCTTTTCTATGCAGTTCGGTAGTTAGAGAGGAAAGTAGGAGGTATTGATATATGGGAACTAAGGCTTCCAAGGAACTGATTAAAGAGGTTAAGGATGGCGGCCTGTGCATCACCTGCGGTGGATGCGCCGGCGGTTGTCCCTACTGGGTTGCCTATAAGGGCAGAGTGGTCCAGATGGACAATTGCCTCCTTAGCGACGGGCAGTGCTATCAGTACTGTCCGCGCACCTTCAC
>CAZHRL010000094.1:0-4778 GCA_964534815.1 uncultured Dehalococcoidales bacterium
TACAATGTGGTCTCTCCAGAGACCTTGATTGAAGCCCAGAAGTATCCCGAGAAGTATCGTGGTCTGCTGGTGAGGGTGGCTGGCTACAGCGCTTACTTTGTGGAGTTAAGCAAGGAAGTCCAGGACGATATCATCGCCAGGACAACCATCAAATCCTTTGTCTAGGCTCGCTTTTATTTTTCAGCCTAGGGCGGCCTGCAGCTTCTTGATGAAGTCCTGCTGTTTCTTCTTATCGCTCATAATATCTTGCTTGAGCTTTTTCCAGGCGTTGGGACAGTCCTTATAGGCGACCCCGACAATTTTGTGGATTGCCTGGTCGATTTGTTTCTTATTGGCTGGGGTGACTTCGATGCCGGCTTCACTTAAAATATCCTTCAGATGGCGAAAATAGCAGGACATGGTCGTTTACCTCCCACGTTTTCCTCTATCTCATCACAATAATCAAGAGTTGTCAATTCCTGAATTTTTCGGGTTCTGTTTGGTTTTGGTTGCCCCGATATTTTAACCCGTCATTGGGGCTTCTGTCTGGTGAGTTGCTAAATGACATCCTTTTTAAAAGGGATTGACAATCTCTCGATATGGCACTATATTTTACACGAAAGGGCAATGACGCTTGCCCTATAAATCTTGAAAGGAGGAGATATGCCAGTCGGTTATAATGGCAAGATTCTACGGGTCAATCTCAGCAGTCGTAGCACCTCGGTGGAAGAGCCAGACGAAATCTTCTATCGTCGTTATCTGGGAGGTCCGGCTCTGATTGCCTACTATCTTCTGAAGGAGCTAAAACCGGGTATCGACCCCTATAGCCCAGAAAACAGGGTTATTTTCGCTCCGGGTATCATCACCGGGGTTCCCGTCGGCGGGAGTGGGCGAAATGCGGTGGGGGGCAAAGCTCCGATGACCGGGGGCTTCAGCACCGCTGAGGCGGGTGGTTACTTCGGCGCGGAACTGAAACACGCCGGGTTTGACGCCGTCGTTATCGAGGGCAAAGCAGATAAGCCGGTTTACCTCTGGATTCAGGATGGCAAGGCAGAGATAAAGGATGCCAGCCATCTCTGGGGCAAAACCACAGCAGAAACGCAGGAGGCAATCAGGCAGGAGCTCGGCGGCTCCCTCATTCGCACGGCTCTAATTGGTCCCGGTGGCGAAAAACTGGTGCGTTTTGCCTGCATCGTTAACGACCTCGGACATTTTGCTGGCAGGACCGGGCTGGGGGCGGTGATGGGGGCAAAGGACCTGAAGGGCGTTGCCGTTCGCGGGCATAACCCGCCGGCGCTAGCCGATGCAGAAGCACTCAGTGCCATCGCCAAGGCATTCCGCGACAGGATTACTGTCCACCCCTATCTTCAGGAATACCATGAACTCGGCACCCTCGGTGGCATTGCGGCTTACAGCCAACTTGGCGCCCTGCCCACTCGCAACTTCCAGGACGGTGTTTTCGAGGGCACGGACAAGATATCAGAGGATACCTATATTAAGACTGTCAGAACGGGACGGGGCACCTGTTTTGCCTGCCCGGTTAAGTGCAAGCAGGAGGTTACCGTAGGCGAACCTTATAATGTTAGCCCGCAGTCGCAATATCACGGCCCCGAATTTGAAAGCATGGTTGCCCTCGGCTCCAACTGCGGTATAGATGACCTGGGCGCAATCTGCAAAGCTAATGAGCTCTGCGCTGCTTACACCATCGATACCATCTCCACCGGGGCAACCATTTCCTTTGCTATGGAATGCTTCCAGAGAGGGATACTCACCGAGAAAGATACCGGCGGGGTTAAGATTTCTTTTGGTGATGCCAAAGCCCTGTTGACGGCAATCGAGATGATAGCCAATCGTGTCGGCTTCGGCAATGTTCTCGCTGAGGGCAGCTTGCGGGCAGCCAGGAAGATTGGCAGGGGCAGCGAAGCCTATGCCATGCATGCCAAGGGCTCTGAGCTTCCCATGCATAATCCCTACTTCAAGCCGATTACCGGCGTGGGCTATGCTTTGAGTCCCACTGGCGCCGAGCATATGCGCAATATCATGTCTCCTCAGGGTTTGACCAAGCCGGGCGCTGGTTTGGATCAGTACCGCCCCTTTGGTATTCAAGAGCCACTTCCTCGTGATGATTACAGCAGCCCTGCCCGGATGCGTATGTACACCTACTTCAGCAACTGGCGCACCGCTCTCGATTGTCTGGGCTTCTGCTACTTCTGTGCCGATGGCTATCGCCCGGACCAGATAGCCGATATTATCCGCAGCATCACTGGCTGGAGCACTAATGCCTGGGAGCTGATGAAAGTCGGTGAGCGCTGCCAGAACATGATGCGTGCTTTCAATAATCGTGAGGGCTTCACCAGAAAAGACGATAAACTGCCCGAAAGGTTCCATCAGCCCATTGCCAGCGGTCCCCTCAAGGGCTTTAAGATGGAGAAAGACAAATTTAACAAGGCTCTTGACCTCTATTTTGAGATGATGGGCTGGAGCAAAGAGGGGGTTCCTTCTAAGACAAAGCTCCAGGAACTGGATATCCAGTGGGTGGCTGGCGCGCTCAAGAAATAGCAGCGCAAAGTAACAAGATTGGGGTAAACGCCCCCGATTTTAATCGGGCGTTGAGCTTTTGATGGTAATCGCTAGTCAATTAGCTAAAAGGGGTCTTGACAAAACATAAGGTAAGTATTACTTTAGTTATATGGAGAAAAATTACAGATAAAGGAGGTAATAGAGCCTGGAAAAAGTAGCAGTTTTAATTTCTATCCAATATCTCAAAAAATAGGGAGGCTTAAGTAAGCATGAATAAAAAAGTAAAAGGTCTGGTATTTGCCTGTTTAGTCCTGATTCTCACACTCTCTCTGGTATCTCTGGCTTGCGCTCCAAAGGCACCAGTGGGTGAGGTTGTTCCTAAAGCTGATTTGACCAAAGCGCAAGCAGACTTAGCTGCTGAGAAACAGAAGACAGCCGCCGCTGAGCAGAAGACAGCCGCCGCTGAGAAGAAGACTAAGGACGTGGAGGCGCAGCTTGCCGCCGCCCAGAAGCCGGCTAAGGTCTATAACTGGCAGCCAGCAAGCTGGGCCAACGCCGGTTCGGTCTGGGACCAGCTTGTCTATATGGGCGAATGGCTGGATGAGATGAGCGATGGGCGCATTAAGATTGCGCCCAGCGCTGTCGGTGCTGTCTGCCCGGTTGAGGAGCAGATAGAGGCTGTCAGCGCCGGCACCACGGGCATGATGTGCGCTACTTCCTCTTACTATGCCGGTAAAATCCCTGGCTCGGATATTGTCTGCTTACCTCCTCTCGCTAAGAATGTTGACGAGTGCATTGACATGTTTGAATATTTTGAGGATGGCGCACTGCTAAAGTTCTACAACGGGGAGGTTGAAAAGCTCTATAATGTGAAGGTTCCCGGTGCCTACTACTATCCGCAGGATTGTATCATCTCGGCACGCGTCCCCATCCGCAGTATAGCGGACCTTGCCGGCAAGAAATTCAGATGCGGTGATGAGACGCTGGCTCACCCGCTGACTGTCTTTGGTGCTAGCACCGTCTGGTTCCCCGGCTCCGAGATTTACACCAGCCTTGCCACTGGTGTGGTCGATGCCTTCACCTATGGCAGTTCTTACGACCACTATGCCAACAGCTTCCACGAAGTCACCAAGTACTGGGTGAGAAACCCGGTGCTCTGCGGACCATACATCGGCTATGTTCAGGTGAACCGCGATGTCTGGAATGAGCTCTCTGACGACCTGAAGCAAATGATAATAACCGCCATTGATGCCAGCAGCATGAGGGTTAATACTGAGACCGCTATTAATATTGCCAAGTCATGGACGGCGGTGGCGGCAGCAGGCGTCGAGTTAATTGACTGGCCGGCGGCAGATGGACCAGCCTGGAACAAGATGCGCTATGAAGAGATGCTGAAAGTAGCCGCTGCTGAACCGATAGCGGCGGAAATCATGAGTATCATCGAACGCTGGGGTAAGGCAAAGGGCTACTTATAGTAACAGCCCGCAAATAAAATGTGCTCTTATAAACGCCCCCGGCTGAATCGAGGGCGTTTATATTTTCACACAATGGAAGCTAAATAGATTTAGCAAGGGTCTTGACAAAACATGAGGTAAGTAGTATTTTAGTTATATGGAGAAAAATTACAGATAAAGGAGGTAATAAGCCTGGAAAAAGTAGCAGTTTCAATTTCTATCCGATATCTCAAAAAAAGGAGGCTTAAGTAAACATGAGTCGAAAGATAAAAGGTCTAGTATTTGCCTGCTTAGCCCTGATTCTTGTTTTTTCGTTGGCAGGTTTGGCTTGTGCCCCCAAGGCACCAACCGGTGAAACTGTTCCTAAAGCAGATTTGACCAAAGCGCAGGCGGACTTAACCAAAGCGCAGTCGGACTTAGCTGCTGAGAAACAGAAGACGGCAGCCGCTGAGACGAAGACTAAGGACGTGGAGGCGCAGCTTGCCGCCGCTCAGAAGCCGGCTAAGGTGTATCGCATGGAGCCGGCTACCTGGATCAGCACGGGCACACCCTTTGACTTCCTGACCTACATGGCTAATTGGCTTAACAAAAACAGCAATGGCCGTATTGAAGACACGCCGAGCGCCGTCGGTGCCGTCTGTCCGGTGGAGGAGCAGATGGAGGCTGCCGCCGCTGGCACCACCATGGCCATGCTGCCCACCCCGTCCTACTATGCCGGCAAAATCCCGGTAGCCGCTCTCTACAACACCTCGATTGGTCTACCGTCAGCCCACGACATGATGATTTGCTATGAGTACTTCCAGGATGGCGCAGCGCAGAAGCTAT
>CAZHRL010000095.1:0-4768 GCA_964534815.1 uncultured Dehalococcoidales bacterium
TCAGGATTAGCCCCGGGGCGATGGCGTTGACATTGATGCCATAGGGTCCCAGTTCCCAGGCAGCGACCTGAGTCAACAGGACGACGCCCGCCTTGGAAGAGCAGTAAGTGGCACCGTCGTTCAGAGCACCGCCCCGCCCGCAAATGGAGGAGATGTTGATAATCTTGCCGGACTTCTGCTCCATCATATGTTTCGCCACTGCCTGGGTACAGAGAAAAACTCCCTTGAGATTGATATCGATAACGTCATCCCAGTCCTTTTCCGTTATCTCCAGCAGCGGTGCCGGGCGAATGATGGCGGCATTATTCACCAGAATATCCACTCTGCCGAACCTGTCCACCGTTTGCTTCACCAGACTCTGCACCTGTGCCTTGACACTGACATCGGTCTGTACCGCCAGACAGCGCCGTCCCAGAGCCTTGAGTTCATTGGCGACCTTCTCCAGCGGGGGCATTGTACGACCACAGATGACGACGTCCGCCCCCTCTTTAGCAAACTCAAAGGCAATAGCTCTGCCGATACCGGTGCCGCCACCGGTAACAATCGCCACTTTCTTATCTAATTTCCCCATCGTCATTCCTCCCGAATTACTTATCTTGCGCCAATAACTTTAGTTTCTTACTCAGTTGGTGTCAACAATACGGTCTGTCCTTACATCCCGTAGCTCAAGCGGACTATCAAGCGAAGGGGCAGTTTGTGCTGCATCATCCGGGACTGGGTAACGTCGATATCATAAGGGATGCGATAAAGCTGTATCATTCTATTATCGCTATCATAGATGGCGTAGCTGGCACGGGGGTCACCGTCACGTGGCTGCCCGACGCCGCCGGGATTGATAATGAGGCGGTTTTCGGCAAGAACCAGCCTGTCGCCAGCCTTAAACGAGGCAAAGGAACAGCCGCTGGTTTCCGTCTGCTGGAAGATTAAAGGCACATGAGAGTGCCCTACCAGACAAAACTTCGTGTTGAAGTGAACGAAATTTTCTCTGGCGCTGCTGACGGAGAGGAGGTATTCCCAGATAGGCTCTCTGGGACTGCCGTGCGCCAGAGTAAAATCGTCCTTTTCAATAGTCAGCGGCAGGTCTCTCAGATAGTCGACATCTTGGGGAGTCAACTGTCCCGTCGTCCAGTGAGCGGCGGCAGCAGCAGCAGGGTTAAAATCGGAGGTATCAATCTTGCCAATGGCTGCCCAATCGTGGTTCCCAGCAACGCAGACATGCTTATACTGGCGCAAAAGCTCAATACACTCATGCGGGTCGGGACCGTAGCCCACGATATCCCCCAGGCACCACAGTTCCTCCACTCCTCCCTCCCGCTTGATAGCCTCCAGCACCGCAGTGAAGGCAGCCAGATTGGCGTGTATATCAGCCAGAATGGCGTAGCGCATTGGCTAAAATATAACAGGTTTGGAATGGGCTGGCTAGGTCAGGTTGTGACCTGAATAGAGCGGTGTTATAATTTCTAGCATGAAAGTCGCGGACTTGGGGGAAGCGGGGCTAATTGACCTCCTGGCGCAACTGATTGAGAAGTCCAGAGACCGAAAATTCACCTCCTGGCAGCAGCTTATTATCGGCATCGGCGATGATGCCGCCGCCTGGCAGGGAGATAACTCAATTCAACTGGCAAAGGTGGATTCCTTACGAGAAAACGTCCATTTTACTTTAGGCACTTTCCCCTGGAAAGAGCTGGGCTGGAAGGCTCTGGCAATTAACCTGAGCGACATTGCCGCCATGGGCGGCATCCCCAGATACGCGCTCGTTTCGCTGGCTTTGCCGGGGGAAACGGAAGTCGATGATGTGGTTGACCTGTATCAAGGGATGATTGAGTGTGCCGGGCAGTTCGGCGTGGCGATTATCGGGGGGGACACGGATAATGCGCCGCTGGTGGATATTACCGTGATGGTTCTGGGCAACACCAAGAGCCCGCGCCAAACTCTGCTGACCCGGTCATCAGCCCAGCCGGGCGATAAGATAGCTGTTACCGGCGAGCTGGGGGCAGCCTCTGCCTGCATCCAGATGCTCAAGGGAAATCTCCAGTTTGACCGGGAGACGACAATCTCTCTCAAAAACGCTTTCTTCCACCCCATTCCCCGCCTCCCCGAAGGGCAACTATTGGTCGAGCAGGGAGTGAGAACCGCCATTGACATCAGCGACGGGCTGATTTTAGATTTAGGGCATATCTGCCAAGCCAGCGGGGTCGGTGCCCGTATCGAGGTAGCCCGGGTGCCTATCTCCCCGCCTGTTAAGAAGGGGTTTGGTGAAAGGGCACTGGAACTGGCGCTATCGGGCGGGGAGGACTACGAGCTTTTGTTCACCGCCAGCACAGAGGTCATGGATAAAGTCAGAGCGAAAGCCTCCTGCCCGATAACAGTTATCGGTGAAATCCTGGCGGAGAAAGCAGGCGAAATAACCTTGGTTGATGAAAACGGCAAGCCATTTCACCTGACTAAAACAGGGTGGGACCACTTTGCGCAGAGGTAAAGCTCCAGAAACAACCGAGTATCTCGAGCTAGTCACCCACAGTCCAGAGCAGACTCAGCAACTGGGGACTCATCTGGGCAGGTTAGCTCAGCCGGGGGGCATTTTTCTACTTGTCGGCAAGCTCGGGGCGGGCAAGACCTGCCTCACGCAGGGCATCGCCTGGGGGCTGGGCATCAAGGAGTATGCCCTCAGCCCGTCCTTCGTCATTGTCAGAGAGCTGTGCGGTCGGCTACCGCTGTACCATATCGACCTGTATCGACTCGACCTTACTCAGGAGATAATGGACCTGGGGCTGGACGACTATCTTTACAGCAAGGGCGTTTGCGTAGTGGAATGGGCGGAGAAAGGGCTAAGTCTACTCCCGGAAGAACATCTTCTCATTGAGATAGATTACCTTTCCGATACCGAGCGACGTTTCCATTTCAAGCCCTGCGGCAAACGCTACGCAGAAATCGTCGCCAAGCTAAAAGATATTTCACTGGACGCTTAGAAAGGCTGAAGCCGTTAATGATATTAGCCATAGATACCTCGACCAAGACTGCCAGCCTGGCACTAATTGAAGAGGATGAAGTGCTGGCGGAATCGACCTGGTGCTGTGGGCAAAGCCACACAACCCAGCTCCTGCCCCACCTCACCCATCTCTTAAACCAGACGAAGCTAGAGCTTAAGTCCACCATCTGCGTCGTCATTGCCAGGGGACCGGGGAGCTTCAACGGGCTGCGGGTGGGCATGAGCACGGCCAAAGGGCTGGCTTTCAGCCTCGGCATCCCCATCATCGGTATCAGCACTCTGGAAGTGGAAGCCTACCAGCACGCCGAGACCGGTCTGCCCATCTGCCCCATCTTTGACGCTGGCAGAGGCGAAATTGCCACGGCAATATACCAGAAGAAAGGCGACCAATGGCAACAGCTGCTCGCCGAGCACATCACCACTCTGGAAGCATTATGTTCACAGATAACCACCAAGACCATCTTCTGCGGAGAAATGACGCCCAATATTATTAGCGAGCTAAGAAAAGCGCTCAGGCAAAAGGCAGTCATCCCACCGCCGGCTTTTCGACTGCGCCGTGCCGGCTACCTTGCTGAGCTGGGGCTGAAGCGATTTAAAGTCGGCGATTTTGATAACCTGGCTACCTTACAGCCGCTTTATCTGCGCCGACCACCCATCACCACACCCAAGAGAAGTGTAACGCTAGGAGGTCATGCATGAATAACTGGCCCAACCCCGGGATAGATACTAACCGGGGCTACAATATGTGCTTCGGCTGCGGCAAGGACAATCCCATCGGGCTGAAACTCCACTTCCACTGGGACGGCAAAGTCGCCAGGGGTGAGTTCACGCCCGGCAAACACCACCAGGGCTGGGCGGATGTTGTCCACGGGGGCATCATCAACTCACTTCTGGATGAGGCGATGAGCTACGCTGCTATCTTTCACGGCTCATACGGCATCACCGCCAGGATGGAAACAAGGCTGAAACGTCCTGCCATGGTAGGCGAACCGCTCGTCATCACCTCCTCCGTCACCAGAAACACAAAACGCCTGATTGAGGCGCAGGCAAACATCTCTTTAAAGGACGGCACCGTCGTTGCTGAGGGCAAAGCAACGATGTTCGTCATCGCCAAGAAGGAGGACGAGCCAGAAAGCAATGCCTGAAACCAGAGGTGTCATCTGGGATATGGATGGCGTTATCGTGAACACGCTAGAAGCGTTAAGTGTGAGCGATTTGGAGAACCTCATTAAAACAGGAGCGTAAAATGGAAAAATCTCTGGTCTTAATCAAACCCGATGCTATGCAGAGAAATCTGGCTGGCGCCATTCTGGCTCGCCTTGAAGAGCAAGGGATGAAGCTGGTAGCGCTCAAGATGCTTCATGTGGACAGGGAACTGGCAAATAGACACTACGGCGTCCACAAGGACAAGCCTTTCTTCAACGACCTCGTCGACTATATTACTTCCGCCCCGATAATCGCGGCAGTCTTCGCTGGTGAAAACGCCGTTGAGGTAATCCGAAAGGTAATGGGAGCGACCAACCCGGCAAAGGCGGAAAAGGGGACCATCAGGAGCGATTTCGGTCTGGATATCCAGCGTAACTCCGTGCACAGTTCGGATTCCGTGAAGACGGCAGAGGAAGAAATAAAGCTGTTCTTCTCCCCGAAAGAGATTTTCGATTACTGAATTCTGAGGACGGGGATAGCTTTGCCCCAGAGTTCGTCAAGCTGGTAGTAATCGCGCTCTGACAGGCTCAAGATGTGCACCACCACGTCTCCATAATCAAGAAGAAGCCACCC
>CAZHRL010000096.1:0-4764 GCA_964534815.1 uncultured Dehalococcoidales bacterium
ACAGCCACCGCCCTTACCGCTGAAGCTGCGGCCGGCACCGGTAAGCTCAATTACCTTCTTCAGCGGGTCGTCTTTAGCAGCATCAATTGCCACATCAGCCCCCAGCTCTTTTGCCAGTTGCAATCGCTTCTGGGAGACCTCGGTAACAATCACCTTTGAGACGAAGTTCTTGAGCACCTCCATCACCAGAAGACCAATGGTGCCCAGTCCCATGACTACAGCGGTGTCATATGGCTGCGGGTCTGCCAGCATCACCCAGCGGTATGCCCCCCAGAGCGGTTCCACGAAAGCCGCCTCTTCCCAGCTAATCGATTCAGGAATCCGGAATATGTTGCTGTCCAGAACAGCATCGGAAACAACCACATACTCCGCATAGCCACCATTGCGGCTATAGCCAATCAGCAGATGGCGCTGGATTTTCTGGCACATCCAGAACTTGCCCGACTGGCAGTATTTACACTCCCCACAGGGCTTATGGGCATTTGAGGCGCACCACTGCTTCTGACCCCGGAGGCACCAGAAGCATTGCCCGCACCCTTTGCCCGCCTCATTGAGTCCGACCACCAGGGGCACCACACGGTCGCCCACCTTTACGTCTTTAACTTCCTTACCCACCTCCACGACCTCACCTGCCAGCTCATGCCCCATCACAAACCCCGGGCGACTGAAAATGCCCTGTTTGTAAGCATGCAGGTCGGAGCCGCAGATGCCGCAGGTTTTGACCTTTACCAGAACATCAGTCGGCTCTATTTCAGGGTCTTCGATTTCCTCAACTCTGAAATCCCTGGCTCCATAAAATACGGCTGCTTTCATAATCCCCCTTAGGCAGTATTGCCTTTATATTGTAGACCAATCCCAGCTTCCTCACAAATTCACGGGACTTTCCCACTAGACCGGCATTTCTCCAGCGGGCGAGTCAGGATAGCAGCAAAAAACCGCTGGCTGGAGAGATTCGGGCTGAAAAGTTTGCGTCAGAACAATGGGCTGGGTTAACGCCAGCAGTCAGTGCAATCGAGGATGGTTGATAGCATTGTCCCTCAAAAGACATTGGATGCAGTTTGGACCGTGGTCTAAGTAAACAAGAAAATGCTAAAACTTCCTGACCAAGATTTCTTCCATTGCACTTAATGACGAAAAGTTCAGTAGAAAGTTAGACCTTTATTTTGACCCTATCGCCTTCTTTAAGTCGCTGTTCAGCCGTGTGGTAATCAGCCTTTTGAGCGTTGTTGTTAACCCTTCCAAAGGCAAGAAACTAGGCTCTTTTCCCCAGCGCCACTTTATCTCAGCGCTATTCTTTTCCAGCGTCCGCGGGCTGAGTGTAACCCTTAGCGGTATGCCGATGAGGTCGGCATCATTGAACTTAACACCGGGCGACTCTTTGCGGTCGTCGTAGAGCACCTCGAAACCTTTGGCGACTAACTCGGCGTAGAGTTTTTCCGCCGCCTCAGCCACCTTCGGATTGTCCATATACAGGGGGCAGAGGTGGACATGGTAAGGCGCTACTGAGATGGGCCAGATGATGCCTTTCTCATCGTGGCTGTATTCAATGACAGCCGCCAGCAGTCTGCCCGAGCCGATGCCATAACAGCCCATGATAATCGGTTTTGAGACGCCATCCTGGTCGATGAAGTAGGCGCCCAGCGCCTCGCTGAGGAAGGTGCCCAGCTTGAAGATGTGTCCCACTTCGATGCCGTGGACTGAGGTCAGCTTGTTGCCGCACTTGGGGCACCCTTCGCCTGCCTTAGCCTTGGCGATATCGGTGAGGACGTCCGCTGTGAAGTCCCGGGGGTAGTTGGCATTTCTCACATGGGTATCCGGCTTGTTTGCCCCGGCAATGAAATTCGTGCCTGTGGTTATCGATTCGTCAGCGATAACCTTGACGCCGCTGATGCCGATGGGCGAGGCTGAGCCGGGGATGATACCCCTTTTGGTTACCTCCCCTTCCGTGGCAAGACGTAGCTCCGTGCAGTGCAGGAGGTTCCTCAGCTTCACTTCGTTTATCTCAATATCGCCGCGGATGACGGCGATGACGAACTCGCCGTCGGCAGTATAGAAGACCACCTTCAGCGTGCGGTTTGCCGGGATTTTGAGGAAGTCCGCCAGCCCCTGAATAGTGGTAATTCCCGGTGTGGCGACTTCTTTCAGAGGCAGTGGTGGCTCGTTGGGCAGCTTGTCTTTGATGCTTGTTGCTTTGTCTGTGTTGGCGGCATATTTGCAGTTGGGGCAGTAGATAATCTCATCCTCGCCGCTTTCCATAGGCACGATGAATTCGTGGGAGTCCTTGCCGCCGATGGCGCCGCTATCGGCTTCAACGCAGATGGCGGGCAGCCCGCAGCGAGCGTAGATGTTGTAGTACGCCTGACGCATCTTGTTGTAGCTGACGTCCAGTCCTTCTTCGTCTACATCAAAGCTGTAGAGGTCTTTCATGGTGAATTCACGGGTGCGGAGCAGACCACCTCTGGGGCGGGGCTCATCGCGGAACTTGAGTGAGATGTGGTATGCCAGCACCGGCATGTCCCGATAGCTCTTGATGTTTTTCGCGGCAATCTGCGTGACCACTTCTTCATGAGTTGGAGACAGACACATCCAGCGCTCCTTACGGTCGAGGAAGGTGAACAGGTTTTTGCCGAAAGCCTGGGCGCGCCCGGTCGCCTGCCATATCTCCAGTGGCTGGAGGGCAGGCATAAGTAGCTCCTGTCCGCCGGCTTTGTCCATCTCATCGCGGATGATGTTTTCTATCTTCTTGATTGACCTCCAGGCAAGGGGCAGGTAGGCATAGGAGCCGGCCGCCACCTGGTATATCATGGCTGTCCTCAGCATAAGCTGGTGGCTGATGGTGTCTGCCTCGGAAGGAATTTCTCTTTGAGTCTTGCCAAAAAACTTTGATATGCGCATGTACTTTTCTTTCTAGGCTGCTTTCTGCCTGCGTGAAGTAAAAACCAGTTTAGATATTAAACCATATTTGGGGAGAAACATGCTAGTAGGAAAATTTTAATCCAGTATCTTAAAAGTCTCTATTATGTGGTTCCAGAAAGTCTCATCATATTTTTCCACTGGGCAGGTTGAAATCAGGGCTATTTTAACCAGGCAATTTTTTACATTGAAATACAATTCGCGGATAATTGTAGGATACGTTGGATCATAAACGCTCGCTTCAGGTTCCGGGTCGCGATTCTCGTCCCAAAACTCATACGAGATTATGTATTCTCCAATTGTATCTAATATATCAATACTTGACCTTTGGATAAGACCATATTCAAAGGCGTATCTGCCGTTGTCCTTACCCGATTTTTTGATTCCATTGTAAAAATCTTGCCTCTTTGTGATATTTTGGTCAGCAGCTGTTTTTGCATCTACATATTCCGACCCGTATCTAATTTGGATTTCTATAATTGAATCTAAATAATTATTTATGATTGAACGACTGAAAGCAACTCTGTCCAAACTCGAACGCGCTTCCTGCAATTCTTCTTTAAAGAAATCTGGATATTCGAATGAAAAGCGCAATATACCTTCTTGCTTGGTAAAAGTGATATACGAATAAGGGTATTCAGGCGTAATCTGGCTACATTCATAATTGTAAGACGAATCTGCGCAGCTTGAAATCGGAATGATTAGCGCTAAGAATGCAACAACTAAAGGTATTCTAATCTTTAGTTCCATTCACTTCGCTCATAAAACCTTCAAATAAGCACATCGAGATTCCCCCTTTGAAAAAGGGGGATTAAAGGGGATTTCCTATCCTCTCCACCTCCCTCATCAGCGCCTCCAGCAAGTCCTTCTCCTCCACCACCCCAATCTTTTTGCCTTTCTTAAAGAGAACAGCTTTGCCTTTGCCGCAGGCGATGCCCACATCGGCGTCACGCGCTTCGCCCGGCCCGTTGACCACGCAGCCCATCACCGCCACCTTGATGGGCTTGTTAATCTTCAGCAGCCTCTGCTCCACCTGCTCTGCCAGCGACATAATATCCACCTCAGCCCTTCCACAAGAAGGACAGCTCACCAGCACCGGTCCGTGCTGGCGCAAATCGAGGCTCTTCAATATTTCATAGCCCGCGATGACCTCTTCCCGCGGATGGGCTGTCAGCGAAACGCGGATGGTATCGCCGATGCCTAGGTAGAGCAGCGTGCCGATGCCCACCGTGCTGCGGATAACACCCGTCCTCGGCGTACCCGCCTCCGTGATGCCAATGTGGAGCGGGTAGGGCATTTTCCGTGCAATGTCCTGGTAGGCTTCGATGGTGGTGGGCACGTCAAAAGCCTTCAGCGAGACCTTGATTAAGTCGAAGTCCAGGCTTTCCAGCAATCTTACCTGTTTCAGGGCAGCCTCGACCATCCGCTGGACAACAGTCAGTTTAGGATTCGTAGTTTTAGGCAGGCTGCCCGCGTTCACCCCGATGCGAATTGGAACCCCCCGCTCTTTGGCGGCTTTCGCCACCGCCTTGACCTTTTCCGGCTCGCCGATGTTGCCCGGGTTGAGTCGCAACCCATCAGCACCAGCTTCCAGTGCCGCCAGAGCCAGGCGGTAATCAAAGTGAATGTCGGCAATAAGCGGAATCGAGATTCCCTTTTTAATCTCTCTTATTGCCTCTGCCGCTTCCTTATCGGGCACAGCAACGCGCACCAGCTCGCAGCCGCAGTCCTCAAGCTCTTTAATCTGGCGTATAGTTGACATAATATCACGGGTGTCGGTCTTGGTCATCGACTGCACCACGATGGGCGCGTTGCCCCCGCCGGTAACCTTGCCAACCTTGATGGGTTTCG
>CAZHRL010000097.1:0-4708 GCA_964534815.1 uncultured Dehalococcoidales bacterium
ATCAACCCTTTTCCCGTTGACCGTGATAAGTCCGTGTTGCACCAGTTGACGAGCCTGCCGGCGGGAGTCAGCAAAACCCAGACGGTAAACAATATTGTCGAGCCGCCGCTCGAGAGCGACGAGCAGATTGTCCTTGGTAACGCCCGTCTGTTTCTCAGCTTTAGTGAAGGTGCGCTTGAACTGCCTCTCCAGAATTCCATAGGTGTAGCGGGCTTTCTGCTTTTCGCGTAGCTGAACACCTCGGTCCGAGAGTCGGCGCTGCCTGGTCATATGCTGCTTTCACGGGGGACGATTCCGTCTCTCCATAGCGCACTTTGGAGTAAGACAGCGGCTACCCTTAAGCCCTAATTTTTCACCAACACGCCGACATACTCGGCAAACAGCTTCCGTATATCTTGCCATTTTCCCAGTCCTTTACACTCGTCTTTTCTTAGGAGGGCGGCACCCATCATGGGGAATTGGTGTCACATCCCTGATACCGGTAATCTGAAGCCCGGCACTCTGCAGAGAACGAATTGCTGCCTCACGCCCGCTGCCCGGACCTCTAACAAAGACCTCCACCTGACGCAAGCCATGTTCCATAGCCTTCCTGGCAGCGTCACGAGCAGCCAGTTGAGCGGCATAGGGAGTTCCCTTGCGTGAGCCCTTAAATCCGGAGGCCCCCGAGCTCCCCCATGCAAGCACATTTCCCTGAGGGTCGGTAAGCGTCACCATGGTATTGTTAAAGGTGGATTGAATATAGGCTCTCCCCACCGGAATAGACTTGCGCTCTCTCTTTCTTGATGCACCTTTCTTTGGCATACCACTCTCCTACAGAAATACCTCGTTATGCCTTCGCCCCGCCACGCTTCTGTCCTCTACCGGCAACCGTCTTGCGAGGGCCGCGCTTGGTTCTGGCGTTGGTCCGCGTTCTTTGTCCATGCACCGGCAGGTTATGGCGATGTCGATAACCCCTGAAGCTACCAATATCAATGAGGCGCTTGATGTTGAGGCTGACCTCTCTTCTCAGGTCTCCCTCAACCCGGTATTCCTTGGCAATGACCTCACGGATACGGTTTATCTCTTCTTCGGTAAGTTCACTCGTCTTCCTATCCGGCTGAACACCCGTCTTCTCTAGAATCTTCTGGCTTTGGCTGCGACCGATGCCGTAAAGATACTGCAATGATACCCAGATTTGCTTATTTGCCGGTATATCAACTCCAGCGATACGTGCCATTCACTCTCCTCCTTAACCCTGCCTCTGCTTGTGCTTGGGGTTAGAACAAATGACCATAACTACCCCGCGCCGTCTTACGATACGGCATTTTTCACATCTGACTTTAACTGAAGATTTAACTTTCATCTAAGTCCTCATTACTTTAGTCGGTAGGTAATCCTGCCGCGAGTCAGGTCATAGGGAGAAAGCTCCGCCAGCACCTTATCGCCAAGCAGGATTCGAATATAATGCGTTCTTATTTTACCGGAAATATGCGCCAGCACCTTATGCCCATTAGAGAGCTCCACACGAAACATGCCGTTGCGCAGAGCCTCCACTACCGTCCCTTCAACCTCAATTGCCTCTTTCTTGGGCATAAACCTCCTTTTCTTACACTACCGTAAGCACATCAGCCTTACCATTGGTGATGGCGATGGTGTGTTCAAAGTGTGCCGCCAGACTGCCATCGGCAGTACGAACCACCCAGTTGTCCACACCCAGTCGGGTATGCCAGTCCGCGGCGCTGAGCATAGGCTCCAGGGCAAAGGTCATGCCTTTCTTCAGCAGCGGACCTGTGCCCGGCACGCCGAAGTTGGGTATCTGCGGTTCTTCATGCATATCCCGCCCGATGCCGTGCCCGGTATATTCCCGTATGACAGAAAACCCTTTCGACTCAGCGTGCTTCTGGATAGCCGCGGAGATATCGCCCAGCCTTGCCCCGTTACGAGCGGCGGCGATACCTGCCTCTAAAGCGCCTTGGGTAGCTTCCATCAACCGTTTTGCCGTGGGGCTAATCTCACCGACACCCATGGTTACCGCGGCATCACCCTGAAAACCATCGTAAATGGCTCCCACATCAAGGGAGACGATGTCTCCTTCCTTCAGAACCCGCTCGCCGGGAATACCATGTACTATCTCGTCATTCACTGAGACACAGATACTGGCGGGATAGCCATGATACCCTTTGAATGAGGGTCTGGCTCCCAGCCTTTCCAGTTCCCTGGCAGCGATGATATCCAGCTCTTTAGTCTTCATTCCCTCTCTAATTTCTCTACCCAATATCTCCAGTACAATAGCAACAATTCTGCTCGCCTGCCGCATCAAAGCAATCTCGCGGTCAGACTTAATGATGATAGGCATCAATTACGCCTTGTCTTCAGGGCAGAGACTATCCTGCTGCCCACCTCCCCAATGCTCCCCTCCCCATCTACCTCCAGCATTTTCCCCGTCTTAGTATAATACTCAATCAGGGGGGCTGTCTCTACAAAGTATACCTGCAAGCGCTTTCTCACTGTCTCTGGGGTATCATCAGGGCGCTGATATAGCTTTCCACCGCATTTATCACACTTCCCCCAGACTTTGGGGGGGGAGTCCACAGCATGATACGGCGTCTGGCAGTTACGGCAAATCCAGCGCCCACTCAAGCGCTTTAATAGCTCTTCTTCAGCAACCTTAATATAAACCACTTTATCTATCCGTTTACCCTGCCGGGCTAAAGCCATGTCCAGCGCTTCAGCCTGCGGGAGGTTTCTCGGGAAACCATCCAAAATCGCCCCCCGCTGGCAATCTGGAGCGGAGAGCCGTTCCCTCACCATCTTTATGGTGAGCTCGTCAGGAACGAGCGCCCCCTTCTCCATATAGGCTTTAGCCTGCAAACCTAATTCCGTTTTCTGCTCCAGCGCCTGACGAAACAGGTCGCCGGTAGCAATATGCACTAAATTGAGCTCCCGGGCGAGATTGGCTGCCTGTGTTCCCTTACCGGCTCCAGGAGCCCCCAGCAAAATAACATACACTATTTGATAAAGCCTTCATAGCGCCGCATCACCAGCTGCGCTTCCAGTTGCTTCATAGTATCCAGCACCACGCCGACCACAATGAGTAAGCCCATGCTGGAGAGCTGGACTACCTGGACATTGGTAACCTCGCGCATCAGGAAAGGCAGCACCGCCACAATAGCGAGGAAGAGAGCCCCAGCCCAGGTAATACGCTTTATCACCTGGTCGAGATAAGTCGCCGTCAGTTTGCCCGGTCGGATGCCGGGGATAAAGCCTCCCTGCCGTTGCAGGACACCAGGCAAGTTCTGCTCCTGGAAAATCACCATAGTATAGAAGAAAGCAAAGGCAACTGTTAAAAGGAAATATAAACCCCAGTAAAATAGTCCCAACGGTAGGGCTGCATTGGGATTGAACAGGTCCACAATAGAGTTGGCGAAATTGGGTTCGTTGGGATTGGCAAAGTAGCTGGCAATCATGCCCGGAAAGATGACGATTGACATAGCAAAGATAAGGGGTATCATTCCCGCTGAGTTCACCCGCAGGGGAATATGGGTTGAGCCTGCCTGCCGATACATCCGTCCCCCACGAATGGTGCTGCGAGCATACTGCACCGGGACGCGCCGGTGCGCTTCCGTAAAGATGACGATAAGCGCCACCATGGCTATGGCGAGGATGATATAAATAAGCAAGCCAATCATCTGCCCCTGCTGTCCCGCCAGAAACATATTGCCCATCTGAGACCAGTAGCCGGCAACAATGCCGCCAAAGATGATTATGGAAACGCCATTACCAATGCCGTAATCGGTAATAAGCTCACCCAGCCAAACACAGAACATCGTGCCCGCCGACAGTGCTAAAACAATGGCTAAGGTTGACAGCACATCGGTGCTAGCAACCACATTTTCACGTTGAAGAAGGACTAACTGACCGTAGCCAGCCAGAGCCGCCATAGGCACCGCCAGCCAGTGTGTAATAACGTTAATCTTATTCCTGCCCGATTCCCCTTCCTGAGAAAGAGCCTGGAGCTTGGGAATGATGGGCACCATAAGCGTCATGATAATTGACGCCGTGATATAGGGATAAACCCCCAGCGCCGCCACGCTGAACTGTCTTAGCGCGCCGCCGCTGAACATATCGAGCATGCCCATTAAGGCGTTGCGCTCGAATAGCTGCCCTAGTGCCGCGGCGTCCACGCCGGGAACGGGAACGTGCGCCACGAAGCGGAAGGCTACCAGGATGCCGATAGTAAAGAGGATTCTTCGCCGCAGGTCCGGTAGTCTGAAGGCATCAATCATCGCCTGGATGAGGCGTGGTTTAGTTTGCCTTTGCCGCATACGCGATTTCCTCCACCTTGCCCCCCACTGCCTCAATCTTGGCTTTAGCGGCAGCGGAGAATTTGTTTGCCTGCACAATAAGAGGATGAGCCAGGTCTCCGTCAGCCAGAATCTTGATGGGGCGTTTCAGCGATTTAACGATACCAGCCGCCAGCAGCTTCTCTGGCGTTACCTCACTCCCCTCCTCAAAGGTATTCAGCCTAGCTAAACTCACGGTATTATATTCTGTCCGGAAAAGATTGACAAAGCCACGCTTGCCGGGCAGGCGTTTCACCAGGGACAACTGCCCGCCTTCAAAGCTACGGCTCGTCTCTTTGCCGGAACGGGACTTGGCACCTTTGCAACCTCGCCCGGAATAAGTGCCATGCCCGCTGCCGTTCCCCCGACCCACCCTTTTTCTTTCC
>CAZHRL010000098.1:0-4690 GCA_964534815.1 uncultured Dehalococcoidales bacterium
TGAGAGATTGCTTCGCTTCGCTCGCAATGACGGCTTACACCAACCAAAAGAGAACAATACCTTTCGCTTCAAGAAAGGTTGTTGACAAAGAGGAGTTCTAATCTTACATCAGGATACTGGTCATCATCTATCTGGTCAGCAGCGACGTGGTGGCGTATTTCACCAGCCAGCAGTAGCTATCTCTTGACGACGTAGTTGCGCAGGATGCCTATCGACGGTATTTTTACCTCGACGGTATCGCCCGGTTTCATGGGACCGATGTCCCTCGGTGTGCCCGTGGCAATGACGTCGCCCGCCAGGAGCGTCATGATGTGGGAGATGGCGCTCACTATTTGGGGCACCGAGAAGATGAGGTCGCTGGTATTGCCCCGCTGTCTCAGTTCCCCGTTTAAGTAAGTCTCTATTGAAACGTTCCGGTGGTCGAGCTCTGTCTCAATACAGGGTCCCATAGCAGCGAAGGTATCAAAGCTCTTGGAACGTGTCCACTGCTTGTCCTTCTGTTGCAGGTCGCGAGCGGTAACATCATTAAAGCAGGTGTAGCCGAGGATGTAGTTCAACGCTTTCTCTACCGGCACGCGGTAAGCCCGTGACTTGATGACGATAGCCAGTTCCCCTTCATAGTCCACCCTCTGTGAAACCTCGGGGTAAACGATTTCATCCTCAGGACCGATGACAGCCGTGGAAGGCTTCAGGAAAATCAACGGCTCTTCGGGGATGGGCATTTGCAGTTCCTGGGCGTGGGAGTGATAGTTCAGCCCGAGTGCCACGATTTTTGACGGCGTGCACGGAGCGAGGAGTTTGACCTCATTTGAATTGTAGTGGAGATTCGAGTAGCGGAACTGGCGGTAGGGAGTCCCCTCAATGCCGTCGATAACGTCGCCATTGAGTACCCCGTACTCCGCTTTTTTCCCGCTGAGAAGGCGCACAATCTTCATAAACAGAGCTAAGTTTACCAGATGTTCAGTGTGATTTTCAAGTGGGCGTGAAGCTGAAGCTCCTAAAAATGTGGTTTACATAATATCTCTTTCACCCGGAGGTCGAAGAAGCGGTGGGTATTGGCGGCTTTGACCACGAGGGCGGTATCGGCGCCCGAACCTGTGCCGCCGATAGCGATGACATCCTCGCCGCTGGGGACAAGACCGCTATCCGCAGCCATCAGCGCTATCTCGCAGGCGACCTTGGCGCCCTGTCCAAAGATGCGCAGCGTATCGGCGACTATTTCCCCGAGAAGGTACATATTGTGTTTGAGGCGCATAGCTCGACTCAGCCCGGCAAAGGCGTGGGCAGCGGTGATGATGGTGCCCCCTTTGCTCTCCACAATTTTCCTGTTCTCGGGAGTAAATTGCTGCAAGTTAGGTTCGTAGAAGCCGGTAACATGGCTCACCACGATGACCCGGTGCCCCTGGAAAACATCCATCGCCTTCACTGCCGTGTTACCCTTTGTTGAGGCAACGACGATAGTCTTAATGCTCAGCTCTTCGGCTCGCTTCTTGGCGATTTGGAGAACAGCCTCCGTGTTTTCGCTACCGGGACTATCAAAATAGACCGTCTTTGCTTCTAATGCCATTCTGAACCTCCTCGCCGAACATTCTACCACTGTCGGCGCCGCTTTTACTATGACCCGAGGAATTCTGCGCTATCTGGGTTGAAGTTAAGCATTTTACTTGAGAACATGCCTTCAAAATGTTAACAACCTATCCCCTAGCCCCTTCCCTTACTGGGGAAGGGGAGACAAGATTTAGAGAGGGGGCAAAGCCCCCTCTCTTTAAAGACTCTCCCCCCCTACAAAGCGTGGAGAGGCAGAGTGGATGCAATTGATACTATGGGTTATCTTCACTTAACTTTAGTAAAGCCTCTTGCCAAGCTGCCAAGGCGACATCATGTTTAGAGTCTAATTGATTTCTAAAATAATATCCGGAATTGGTATTAGAAGTCTTTCCAGAGAATTTCGGTATAACTTCTCATAAGCTTCTTACTGGCCTGATTCTCAGCCAGTTCAAATGCCTTTTTTACACATATTGGGAGCGACCAGGACATAAGCTGCACTGGCCCTGAGGCCTGCCAATAAGAACAAGACGCTCAACAAAATCCTCCACCGTCTGCGCGCTAACTGTGAGGGAACTGTAAGCATCTTCTATAGGTCTCATCCTTTCTTCATGAGAAATCTGCGATAATACAAATTCATAAACGTTTTTAGCAGCCTCTACCTCCTGCTTTGGGCCATCGTAAACCTCTCCTGATATCTGCCGGTTCTTACGAATTAAGCGAGCTCGTTCATTATTAATATCCTCAACCTTGGATGAGCGTGCTTCTTCCCCGAAAAGCCTGATTTTTATTCCTTCTCTAGCTACTGCTATTCCCAGGGTCTTTGCCACTTCAGGAGATAGTTTCTTCTGTTCAAAGAGATTCCCAGCTTGCTGGGCAAGCTCCGAGCGCATCTTCTGAAATCCGTTCCAGCGATATTTCCACTCGTCAAGTGCTATCTTTAGCTGAGGTTCGTGCTCCATCAGAGCCTCACGAAGGCTTCGGCTCAGCCGATTTGATGCATTAATGCCTCTCTCTTTAAGAAGGTTGCCAGCCTGTTGTAATCCAAGCTGAATAGAATTATCGATCAAGCCTTCAGCATCCCGTTCATTATTGAAATCCATCGGTTTAGTGCGCGCAGCATCTGGAAGCCTGGCAGCAATTCTTATCAGCAAGCGGTAATGCTCATCAAGATATTTCGTATCCACCTGGCGAGAGACAATTTCCCAATGCTCCTTCTCCTTCCCTTGGCCTGCCCTCTTGACCCATCCTTTAACGGTGCGAGGGTCAACTTTACAGGTTTCCCCAATTGTTCGATAAGACTGCCCAGCTTGGCGAAGGCGGATAAATTCAGCAACTAACTCGTTTGAGATTTTCCTCTTGCTCATACCAGACCTCCAAAAATATTTGAATATAATTGTAGCATTGTTCAACGTAAGCAGTCAATAGTTATGTCTCCTTTTCGTATATTTGTAACATATATTATGTTTGGTTATGCTGAAACCTAAAGATGGTAAAGAAATGGATAAGTATTGTGAACTCTGTACCATCTTACGTATCTAGAGAGGGCAGAACCATGGTAAAGCGCAGAAATGTGAAGCCAACAGTGCAGGTTACTTGCATCTGCGCTCCTGATAGTGAAAGAAGGATTAGTCGTGCTATCAACCTCTTACTGGCTACTGCCCAGCCAAATAAGGATTCTGCTAGCAACACTGATCAAAACAAAGACCAGGGAAAGGCCTCAGCTGGTAGTGAGCATAAAGGAGATTCTAATGATGCAGGCTGATAATTCGCCAGTTGCTGGCAAAGTTGAGACAATGCCCCAGGCTTATTTGGAACTCAACGAAATAGAGCAGCTTGAAAGCGCAGCAATCTACCACAGAGACAAGCTCCTCATCAAGCTGCTTTTCCATCTTGGCTGCCGAATCTCCGAGGCACTGGCTCTTGAGGTAAAAGATATTGACTTTGGGCGCAGTACGGTGACCATCGAGCATTTGAAGTCCCGAGTAAAATTGTGCTGCCCAAATTGCAGTGCTCATTTAGGCAAAACACACAGCTTCTGTCCAAAGTGTGGCAAAGAGGTGAATCAGGCGATAGCCAAAGAACAGGAGCATCGAAGAGTACGGACATTACCGCTGGATAAAGATACTTTAGAAATGTTGCAGGATTACATCAAACGCGGTGGTCCGATAAAACGCGCAGACAAGAAGCTTATCTTTGGCATTAACCGCCACCGCGCCTGGCAGATAGTAAGGGAGTGTGCCAGAAGGGCGGGCCTGCCTAAGCTAGTTAACCCTGAGACGGGAAAAGTCCATAATGTCAGCCCGCACAGGCTGAGGGATGCCTTCGCCATCCATGCCATAAAACTTAACGATTCCGGCGATGGATTAAGACTGCTTCAAGAACATCTGGGGCACCAGAGCTTTAACACCACAGCCAGATACCGAAAAGTCGCTGGCGAAGAGCTAAAAGAATGGTACCGCCGGCTATGGGAGAAGGATGAGCCATGACACTGCCGCTGAGGCCAGCTAGAGGCGGCTTTCTCCGGCCTTTCGGCTGCGGCTGGTTTATTCGCGAATTTCTGATGGGGAGTGGCCCCTACGGTTCGCCCAAAATAGATCCGGAGGTTGGTGCCCCTCAGGCAGAGAGCTTCCACTACTACAAAATGGCACTTATGAGAGCCACAGCACTGGATAGGGCCACCAGAGCTGAAGAGAAGCGAGCCCGGAGGGAAAACCGCCCAATTGAGCCCGCCAACATCGAGAATCTTGCTAAGAGGTATCTGGCTCGTAGCCCCTACAAGTCCACCAGCTGCCGCTACCACTCTTTTGTCGTCTACTTCTCAACACTTCAACGGTTAGGCTGGGTAGAACCCAGTGGCAAGGAAGAACCGTCAGCCTTTCAAGACCACTATCCACCGGGACCACCCCGAAGGTATTTCCGCCTCATTGATGCTGGGAGAGCGGCTTCTGATGCAGCTTGGTCAAATCCTTATCTTGCCCTCTATGGCGGGAGCTAAGAGCAAAGCTAGCAAGCTCGGCAGAGCAAGGGCAAGCCACAAGCTCTAATCTGTTTTGAGTTTCGCCCCTTTTTCTATTCGCCAATTTTTTGATGAGAATATAGGTTCATTCTTTTATTTAACAATAGTTCCTTTTGTTGGATGATA
>CAZHRL010000099.1:0-4650 GCA_964534815.1 uncultured Dehalococcoidales bacterium
CGTGGCGTAAAAGTTCTGTTTTGGCTGATAGAGAACCGTCATTGCGAGCGGAGGGAAGCAATCTCTGAGGAAGATGCAGGCTCGGGATTGCTTAGAGGCTTTGCCTCTCGCAATGACAAAGGAGCAAACCCTGAGCGTGCGGGCTCTGCCAGGTTTGCTTATCAAGCAGGGTGTTGAAGAGGATAGCAGTCCCCGGGGCCTGAAATGGGGGTGTAAAAGAGGGGCGTCAGCCCCTCTTAAGACATTTCCCCCCTTCCCTCAGGGAAGGGGGTCAGGGGGAAAGGTTCTCTTATATCTATTTCCTCTCCCCCTGTCAGGGGTTGAAAGAAGGGGACTGTGTGCCCTTAAGACTATTTTTGGGGGTTGCCAGAAGGGGACGTAGCCCCCTTTAAACCAGGGGTTGTAAGAAGGGGACGCAGCCCCCTTATAAAAAAATTATCCCCCTTCCCCTTTAGGGGAAGGGGCTATGGGGATAGGGTCATACCAAGAGAGCAGAACGGTCTATCCTTGAGATAGCTCCGATGTGTTATATTAGGTAGCAATGGAGAGCATGCTATCGCCCGCTGCCATTACAGATAATTTAGCCACCCGTTTTGTGGGGAAGCGGGTGCTTTATTATCCCAGCCTGCCTTCAACTATGGACGCAGCAAGGGAGGCAGCGCAGAAGAGGGCGGCAGAAGGCACGGTGGTGATTGCCGGGGAGCAGACGGCGGGGCGGGGGCGTTCGAAGCGCACCTGGCTCTCGCCCAGAGGCAGCCTGGCTCTTTCCCTTATTCTCTATCCAGAGGTGGCAAGGCTATCCTGCCTCATCATGCTCGCTTCTCTGGCTGTGTCTCACAGCATTGAAGCGCTTACGGGACTAAAGCCCCGGCTCAAGTGGCCCAACGATGTCCTGCTCAATGGCAAGAAGGTCTGCGGCATTCTCATGGAAAGCAGTGTTCATGGGAATGCTGTGGAATACGCCATTATCGGCATCGGCATAAACGTCAATCTCAGGCTGGCTGATTTTCCCGAGCTTTCTCCAATTGCCGCCAGCCTTTCCGAAGAGCTGGGCAGGGAGGTATCGCGCCTGGAGTTGGTGAGGCGGCTGCTGGTGGAGCTGGAAAAGCTCTATCTGCGGGTGCGGGCGGGCGAGTCCCTTTACGAAGAGTGGCGGGACAGCCTGGAGACGCTGGGGAAGAAAGTGCGCGTGACATCAGACAGAGCCGTCGAGGAAGGCGTTGCCGAGTCAGTGGACGAAGATGGCAGCCTGCTGCTGCGGCGTGCGGACGGCAGCCTGGTCAGGATTGTGGCAGGGGACGTGACGCGGCGGGAATAAAGGGGTGAAGGCACTCTCACTTTTAGCTGTGAATGCGGGGTGTTTTAGAGGGGCGCTAGCTCCTCTAAAAGAAAAAATTGCCCCCTTCCCCATTATATAAGGGGAAGGGGGTCGGGGGGATGGGGTTTTAAACTGTCGGGGCTATTTAGTGCCCTTCCCCTCAGTCTGCCCTTTCTTTATAAACATAGAAATCAGGTCAATGGGTATGGGGAAGATAATGGTACTGTTCTTCTCTGAGGCGATTTCCACCAGTGTCTGGAGATAGCGCAGTTGCAGCGTGGTTGGCTCCCGGGCGATAATCGCCCCCGCTTGAGCCAGTCTCTCCGAAGCCTGGAACTCGCCGTCGGCATGGATGATTTTAGCTCTTCTTTCTCTTTCTGCCTCAGCCTGAGCCGCCATAGACCGTCTCATTGTTTCCGGGAGTTCCACCGACTTAATCTCCACGATGCTGACCTTTACTCCCCATGGCTCGGTTTGTTCGTCAATTATCTTCTGTAGCATCTGATTAAGTTTTTCTCTCTGTGTCAGTAGTTCATCGAGTTCGGATTGTCCCAATACATTCCGCAGCGTCGTTTGTGATATCAGCGAAGTGGCTCTAATATGGTCCACCACCCTGACTACTGATGACTCAGGGTCAACCACCCTGAAGTAAACCACGGCATCTACCCTGACGGTAACATTATCTTTGGTAATGACGTCTTGTGGCGGCACATCCATAGTTACCACCCGTAGATCTACCCTGACCATGCGGTCAACAAAGGGAATGAGCAGGAAGAAGCCGGGCCCCTTGGCGCCAATCAGACGCCCCAGGCGGAAAACAACGCCCCGTTCGTATTCGGGAACAATCTTGACGGACATCGTCGTGAGTATGAGGACGAGCAAAACAATTACACCGATGACAATAACATTCATTTACTTACCTCCTTTTTCTTTTTGGTTACCCTTAGTTTTAAACCATCGACTCTGGTAACAATCACCTCCTCCCTGGGTTCCACCCGGCCTTTCTCGGAGACTGCTTTCCATAGTTCGCCCTCGAAGAAAACAGTTCCCTCCGGTTTAAGGGCTTCCCGGACTACGGCGGTCTTGCCGATAAACTCCTCTCTGCCGATGGATGCCTGGCGGCGGTGGGCTCTGATGATACGGCTGATAACAAAGGCGAAAATGGCGGAAACAACAATGATGACGCCGGCAACGAGCCAGGGGTTGACCTGAAACATGGGACCACCTCCTCCGGGGAACAAAATCAGTGAGCCGAGAACCAGGGAAACGATGCCCCCGCCAGTAAACAGCCCGAAGCCGGCCGTCAGCGCCTCCCCGACGAATAGCCCAAAGGAAAGCAGGACAAGCAGGATGCCAGCCAGGTTAGCCTGAAGAACCCCGAGGGTGTAGAAAGCCATGAGCAGGCTGATGGCGCCAACGATGCCGGGGAAGAACGCCCCGGGACTGTAGATTTCCGCAATGATGCCGATGCTGCCAATGCTGAGCAGGATATAAGCGATGTTCGGGTCGCTGATGGCATGGAGGAAGCGCTCGATAACGCTCATCTCCTCTCTGGCGATTTCGTAGCTCGTGGTATCGATGGTGACCGTGGTGCCATTGGCTAAAGTTACTTCTCTGCCATTAATCTGAGCGAGAAGGTCTGGCAGCGTATCGGCACGCAGGTCAATGAGTTTGGCTTCCAGGGCATCAACATCGGTGAAGGACTTGCTTTCCGTAACCGCCAGTTGTGCCTCTTCCATATTGCGACCCCGCTCCTGGGCGATGGTCTTCATCCACTTGGCGGCAAACTCGGTTATCTTCTTCATCTGCTCTTCCGGTATCTGCTCTCCGCCCGCCGCTACCGGATGTGCTGCGCCGATGGTGCTGCCCGGCGTCATGACGGCAATGTGGGCAGATAGAGTGATAAAAGTCCCTGCGGAAGCCGCCCAGGCACCCTTTGGCGAGACATAGACCACCACGGGGACGTTAGCATTCATAATCTTCTGCACAATCTCTTCCGTGGCGTCGAGCAGACCTCCGGGGGTGTTTAGCTCAATAATGCAGGCAGTGACATTCTCCTTTTCCGCATTGCTGATGCCCCGCTCAAGGTAGTCGGCGACCACGGGAACAATAGTTCCCTCAACGTGCAGGACTTTGATGGTTGGCGTCTCCGCGCTGACGGTGATGGTTAGTAATCCTCCGACTATCAAAGTGAGGAACAACGCCAAGCGAAAAAACTTGAATACAGTCCTAATCATCAGCTTTCCGCAGGATGGCTATTGAGGTAGACTGTGATGTCAACTCCTGCACTTGAAGTATAAACCCATTCTCGCCTTATTGCAAACGATTTCGACCGTTGAATAGATGGACAAAGTAATGATAGAATTTACCCACTATCAGATAAAGGTGAGCTATGAGAGTCCAGAGATGTAAAGGGACAAGAGACCTGTGCCCGGAAGAAATGGCACGGTTCCGCTTCGTTGAGGGGGTTTTCCGGGAGTGCTGCCTGAAGTGGGGGTATGAGGAGGTGAAGACTCCGACCCTCGAATATTTACACCTCTTTACCTCTACGGGCACGCTTACTCCCACTTTGCTCAGCAAAGTTTATTCCTTCCTCGACTGGGATGGGTGGAGTGGGGAAAGGGTGGTTTTGAGACCAGATGCCACCATTCCTGTCGCCAGGCTTTATATTGAAAATCTCCGGGATAAGGGGTTAGCCAGGCTCTTTTACATCACCAATATCTTCCGGTTCGAGGAGACGGGGAAGGAAACCAGAGACCGCTGGCAGGGTGGCGCTGAGCTTATCGGGGTCAGCTCCCCCGTTGCCGATGTCGAGCTGATAACCATGGCACGGGAGATTTTAGGTAAGCTGGGACTCAAAGATGCGGAGTTGCGGCTCACACACGCTGGCCTGATTCGTTCCTTGCTTCAGGAGCTTGGGCTGAGTCCTCAGGAGCAGGCAAAGGTGTTCGACCAGATTCTGGATGGAGATGCCGGAGCCCTGGCAAAGATAAAGTCGGAGCGACCGGAACTGGGGCGGGCGATGGTCTCCCTGCTCGACCTGCAGGGAAAGTCGTCTGGTTTCCTGAAAAACCTTAGAGCTTTGCTCAGCTTCAACCTGCCTGACCTTGCCCCGCATATTGAGAACTTCATCAGCATCGTTGACCTCCTTAAGGCGATGGGCGTTAAGTACCAGATAGATATCGCCTGTGGGCGGGGCTTTGAATACTATACCGGGTTGATTTTCCAGTTCTTCGTCGGCGAGGAGAAGATTGGCGGCGGTGGCAGGTATGATGCCCTCATCCCGCTGATGGGTGGTGGGGATGTCCCCGCCTCTGGCTTCGGTCTTTACT
>CAZHRL010000100.1:0-4621 GCA_964534815.1 uncultured Dehalococcoidales bacterium
CGAAAGCCGCTACCGCTCTTTACAGAAGTATGGTCGCGACCTTACCGAGCTGGCTCGTCAGGGGAAACTCGACCCTGTTATTGGTCGGGAAGATGAAATCAAGCGGGTGATGCAGATACTCACCCGGCGCACCAAGAACAATCCGGTAATTGTCGGTGAGGCTGGTGTGGGCAAGACTGCCATCGCTGAAGGTTTGGCTCAGAAAATTGTGGCGGATGATGTCCCTGATTCCCTCAAGGGGAAAAAGATAATCGCTCTGGATATGGGCTCTCTGGTGGCGGGGAGCAAATTCCGCGGCGAGTTCGAAGAGCGCCTCAAAGCCGTCATGGATGAGGTACGGCAGGCGAAGGGCGAAGTCATTTTGTTCATTGATGAGATTCACACCGTGGTCGGCGCCGGTGCTGCTGAAGGTGCCATCGATGCCAGCAATATGCTCAAGCCGGCACTGGCTCACGGGGAGCTTCAATGCGTTGGCGCCACCACTCTTGACGAATACCGCAAGCACATTGAGAAAGACAAGGCTCTGGAACGACGCCTCCAGCCGGTGTTTATCAGCGAACCCAGCGTTGAAGCCACCATCGAGATGCTGCGCGGGCTGCGTCCAAGATATGAAGCCCACCACAAGATTAAGATTACTGATGAGGCTCTTGTCGCTGCTGCTAAACTGAGCCAGCGCTATATTGCCGACAGACACTTGCCTGATAAGGCGATTGACCTGATTGATGAAGCCGCCAGCAAAATCCGGATTGAAGCACAGAGCACACCGCCAGAGGTCAAATCCCTGGAGCAGCAGCTTAAGCAGTTGACCAATGAAGAGGAGGCAGCTTTACAACGGCAGGAATATGAGCGAACTGCTCAGATTAAGGCAGAGAAGCTGCGTCTGGAAGAAGAGTATAGTCGAGCCAAGAGTGCCTGGCTTCAAAAGGAAAAAATCAATGAGGTTGTTGCTGAGGATAACATTGCCCAGCTAGTCTCTAAATGGACGGGCATTCCCGTTTCCCAGATGCTTGAAGGTGAGGCGGAGAAATTGCTCCACATGGAGGAGCGGATTCACGAGCGATTGATAAATCAAGAAGAAGCGGTGAAAGCTGTCTGTGAAGCCATAAGAAGGAGTCGTGCCGGATTGAAAGACCCCAGGCGACCCATTGGCAGCTTTATGTTCCTCGGTCCTACGGGCGTGGGTAAGACGGAGCTTGCCCGAACACTGGCGCGCTTTCTATTCGACGATGAAAACGCCATGGTGCGTCTGGACATGTCCGAGTACCAGGAAAAGCACACCGTCTCGCGCCTTATCGGTGCGCCACCGGGTTATGTTGGCTATGAGGAAGGAGGCCAGCTTACTGAGGCGGTGAGAAGGCGGCCCTACCGAGTCATCTTACTCGATGAAGTTGAAAAAGCTCATCCCGAAGTCTTCAATGCCTTATTGCAAATACTCGATGATGGGCGCCTGACCGATGGACAAGGTCGGACGGTGAACTTCAAGAATGTGGTCGTCATCATGACCAGTAATGCCGGCGTTGAGCTTATTCGACGTGAAACCAGCCTCGGCTTCGCTACCAGACGTGATGATGCCAGAACTCGAAAGCAGGGCTATGAAGAGATGAAGGAAAAAGTCATGGGCGAAGTGAAGAAAATCTTCCGCCCTGAGTTTATCAACCGCCTTGACGACATCATTGTTTTCCACGAGCTAACGGAAGAACACATCCGGCAGATTGTCGACCTGATGGTCAAGGATTTGATGGGGCGCATGGCGGAGCGTAAGCTTGACCTGGAATTGACCGATGCTGCAAAGTCGTGGCTGGCTAAAGTTGGCTTCGACCCAATCTATGGAGCTAGACCCCTCAGGCGGGCTATGGAACGGTACGTGGAAAACCCGCTTGCCACCAGGATTTTGCGTGGTGAGTTCAGGGAAGGCGACACCGTGCTGGTTGACCTTGCCGGTGATGGGCTGACTTTTAGCGTGAAAACAGCCGTGAAATCACGTTCTCGGCAGCCTGGAAGGGGCTAGATGGAGCGAAGACTAAAAAAGGGGTCAAAAAAATTAGCTTACGCCCTTGGCATTGTCAGTATCATACTGACGATATTAATGGCGATAGCCGTAGTCTACTTCTGGGAGCCGGTGAGTCAGAAGCTTGAAGGGTATGGCTACTTTAGCGCTTTCGCCATCAGTATTTTAGGTGGTGCCACTATCATCATTCCTGTGCCCATGCTGGCAGTGGTCTTTGCGTTAGGCGGCGTGTTGAAGCCCTACTGGGTTGGCTTAGCTGCCGGTCTAGGCGAGACTTTCGGCGCTCTAATTATCTATACGACCGGTCACGGTGCCGGGACCGCCCTTTACAAACCCGAAAATACTGAAGGCAGGCTTCAATCAGCCTACTTGCGACTCATGCGGTTGATGGAACGTCGTGGCTCATTGACATTGTTCATTCTTTCGGCGATACTTAATCCCTTCTTCTACCCGGCAGCTCTGGCAGCGGGAGCGCTCCGTTTCGGCATTAAAAAATACTTCATCATCTGTTTTGCCGGAAAGACCATCAAGGGACTGACTGTTGCTTATGCCGGCTATCTTGGACTGCGTGGGCTCTTACGGATGCTGGGCATGCCGATGTGACACAGCTTTGGCTTGAACTCCATCCCATTTCCTGCTAAATTAAATGGGGTATTTCGTGGGGCCGTAGTTCACTTGGGAGAACGTTTGACTGGCAGTCAAAAGGTAGAGGGTTCGAATCCCTCCGGCTCCACCAAAGGGAACTTTTCCACAGGAAAATGCTGAGGTCTTCTTCGAGTTAGCAATTACCATTCCGCCAGCATTTGAAGCTACATTACCCAAGACTATAGGCATAGTCTCTTACGGATGCAAGGTAACATTTCAAGCTTTTGTTCAGTGTTATCGCAAGGTCATCGGCGATAACCGTCTAATTTCTTCTAGCAGGGCTTCACGAGTAAAAGGCTTGGTTATGTATCCGTCGGCACCCATAATATTTTCGCTGAGCTTCTTATTGAGATCATAGCCTATAGCCGTGAGCATGACCACAGGGATTTCCCTGGTAGCCGGGTCCTTCTTAATTGCATAGCAGGCAGTAAGACCATCTATCTTTGGCATCATCATATCCATCAGAATAATGTCCGGTTTCTGGCCGCGAGCCATATTTATTGCCTCTGCTCCATCTTGTGCCTCGAGCACAAGGTACTCATCGCCCAGCATCCTGCGTACCACCTGCCTAACGACTTCCTCATCGTCAACGACAAGTATCTTTTTCTTCTCCATCACACCCTCCTAGGCAACCTTCGTCACTGGGAAGTCTCTAATTCTGAAAAGGGCATCGGCTATCCCGGGGTCAAACTGAGTACCTTTATGCCGCTCTATTTCAGCGCAAGCAGTCTCAGTGCTCATTGCCGCGCAGCGGTAGGGACGCTGGGACGTCATAGCGTCATAGGCATCAGCTATCGCCAGAATTCTGGCATCTAGTGGTATCCGATCTCGCTTTAAGCTATCGGGATAACCAGTGCCGTCATAGCACTCGTGGTGATGTCTCACTATGTCTAGAATATCCACGTCATCGACAATAGGCTTTAGGATACGTTCCCCTACTTCAGGGTGTAGTTTTACATGCCGAAATTCTTCATCGGTTAAACCACCCGGCTTACCCAGAACAGATTCTCTCACTCCTATCTTGCCGATATCATGAATTAGCCCTGTAAGTCTAATCTTCTCAACATCATCGTATGACATCCCTAACTCCCTGGCTATAGCTACCGAGATTTCGGACACACGCTGTGAATGACCACTGGTATATTCGTCTTTAGCTTCCAAAGCATAGGCTAATGCAGTTATGGCACTGAGAAACAAGGCGCGTATTTTCTTCGTCTGCTCTTTAACCTTCTGCTCCAGGTGCTCATGGTAATCCTCAAGTTCAGCCTCCAGCCTCCTTTTCTCCAGGGCTCTACCTACACTCAAGACAACCTCATCCAGGTTGAAGGGTTTGGTCAAATAATCGTAGGCTCCGTTTTTCATGCATGCAATAGCAACATTGGCATCGCTTGTGGCAGTAGCCATAACCACCGCTGTATCAGGAAAGCCAGCTTTTATTTCTGGTAGCAACTCAGCGCCCGATTTACCCGGCATTTTAATATCGAGAATAACCAAATCAATTGTCGTACCTCTTAGTTTATCCAGAGCCTCGTTGGCATTACCAGCTTCCTGACACTGGTAACCATTGCCGGATAGCTTGTCGCGGAGAATTCTCCTGATTACTTTCTCATCATCGACAATGAGTATCGTCTCTTGTTTTTGACTCATTTCTCCATCTGCCTCAACGCTTCTCTGGCTATGGCTCTAAGTTCCTCAGGCGCAAATGGTTTGGGTAAGAATAATCGCCCCGTCCGTTTCAAAAAACTCTGAGTATCTCCGCCTATCACGTCTCCAGTAGTGAAAATCACCCCGCCTACCAGCTGAGGATGTTTATCATTTCTATATTGAAAAAGTTCCTTCCCATTCATAACTGGTGTCCTGATGTCAATAAGGCGAGTTAAATCATCTAAAATGTAATCAAAGGGCTAGTGGTCAAATCATATAAAAAGTAACCGTAGATGTCAAGGGGGGCCGGAAAAAATCTAAGAT
>CAZHRL010000101.1:0-4591 GCA_964534815.1 uncultured Dehalococcoidales bacterium
TGTTGTCGGGGCTGCTGTTATCTATTCTGAAGTCGGCGAGACCTACGTGGTGGGGGCTGGCGAATTGCCGGCAAGCAATGCCTCTGATGTGCCGCCTTCAGTGGCTGAAGAGGCTGTTGAGCTGGCTAAGGAGCTATTCGGGAATAATAAAGCCAAGTACGATGATTTTGTCAGCCAGTTGTTAGCCACATATCTGGAGGCTAAGGACAAGGACCTGGTTGTGGTCTTTAACGCTGGAGGCTGGGGATGGAGTTCAATGGAGAGAAGCCACCAGTGGCAAAGCATCTATCACGGCATGGAAGCAGCGTTAGTCGATATGGGCTGCAAGTCTCTATGGCTGAACTATGAGCGGACAGCGCACAACTTGCTGGGCTGTCTCAATGAGGCTACCGCAATAGTAACCGATTACTCAGCTAAAGCTCAGAGCTTAACCCGGAGGGTAGAGTTCCTTGTTGACAACCTGCCCGACCTTAAAGTTATCATTGCTGGTGAAAGCGAGGGTGCTGCCATGTCTAGTCAGGTGGTGAGTCTGCTAGATAGTCCCCGTATCTACAGCATCCAGACGGGTCCCCCCTTCTGGCACAAGAATGGTAAGCTTGAGAGGACACTCGTTTTGACCGATAACGGCATCGTGCCCGATGCTTTTAGTAACGGAGATATACTCGCCATGATTTGGGGGACGATAAAATCTCTCTTTGGCTTATCCCAGCCAGAAGACCCCTCAGGGTATATACTTTACTATGTGAGAGCGCCGGGGCATGACTATCAGTGGCAGTATCCCGGGGTCGGTACCGTCATCACCAATTTCTTAAAGCAAAATTTTGAAGTAAAATAATATGGCGTTTCGAAAAATCACAATTCAGGGGGTGAAGAATGGCAGATAAAGTAGTACTGGCTTACAGTGGCGGACTGGACACCTCAGCCGCAATCAAATGGTTGAAAGAAAAATACAATCTGGATGTCATTGCCCTGACGCTGGATGTCGGCAACGAGCGTGACTTCACGGCAATTCAGCAGAAGGCACTCAAGGTTGGTGCCATCAAGGCGCTGGTGAAAGACGTCAAGGACATCTTTGTTAATCATTTTGTCTTCCCGGCGCTTCAGGCAGATGCTATTTATGAGGGGCAGTATCCGCTGGCAACTGCCCTGTCCCGCCCCTTGATGGCGAAGATTCTGGTGGATGTAGCTCTGGAAGAAGGGGCGTCAGCTATCGCCCACGGCTGCACGGGCAAGGGCAACGACCAGGTGAGGTTTGAAGTGAGCACCAATGCTCTGGCGCCCAATCTCAAGGTGATTGCCCCCGCCCGGGAGTGGGGCATGACCCGTGAAGAGACAATCAAGTATGCCGAAAAGCACGGCATTCCCATACCGGTTACTGTCTCCAGCCCTTACTCTATTGATGAAAACCTCTGGGGGCGGAGTATCGAAACTGGCGTCCTGGAAGACCCCTGGGTTGAGCCGCCGCGTGATGTGTTCACCTGGACAAAGGAACCGGACGAAGCACCCAATAAGCCAGAATATATCGGAATTGGCTTCGAGGCAGGCATCCCGGTTTCTCTGAATGGAAAGAAGCTCGATGGCGTTAGCCTCATCCGCCAACTGAATGAAATCGGGGGCAACCATGGGGTGGGCAGGATTGACCATGTAGAAAACAGGCTGGTTGGCATAAAGTCGAGGGAAATTTACGAGGCGCCGGCAGCCGTCATCCTGCTCCAGGCACATCAGGCTCTCGAGGCGATGACTGTGGCTAAGGACCAGCTCCGCTTTAAGTATATAGTTGCCCAGTACTACTCAGACCTTGTCTATAACGGCTTATGGTTCACTGCTTTCCACGAAGACCTGGATGCCTATATCCAGTCCACGCAGCGCTTTGTTAGCGGTACAGTGCGCATGAAGCTGTTTAAGGGCGCTTCGCGCATTGTCGGGCGCAAATCACCGAAGTCACTGTATAGCTTTGGTCTAGCTACCTATGACAGGGGGGACAAGTTCGACCAGAGTGCCTCTCCGGGCTTCATCCATATCTGGGGGCTGCCGGTGAAGACCCAGGCACAGGTGCAGGGCGTCAAAGGCTTGCTGGAAAAACTCAAGAAATAAGCTTTTGTTTGTTCATTAAGGGGTATTCTGGCGTCATTGCGAGGGATGCAAGCCCCGAAGCAATCCCGGAGATTGCCACGCTGCGCTCGCAATGACAGAAGTGGGGTGTTTAAGAGGGGCGTTAGCCCCTCTTACAAAGAATTTTCCCCTTACCCTAGTAGGGTAAGGGGAAAGGGGATAGGGTCATTAAATGAATAATCAACTAAAAAGAGACAGAATCGCTTTGTCGAACTATCATAATAAGGCAGGCGTTTGACGAGGAGGCATATTATGGAAAGCTCGCTGCCAGCGAATTATCAGCCTTTGACACCCCTGAGCTTTCTGCGACGAGCGTCTTATGTCTTTGGCAACAAGACGGCGGTGGTCTACGGCGACTGGCGTTATTCTTGGAAGGAGTTTGCCGTCAGAGTCAACCGTTTCAGCAGCGCCCTTAAGGATTTGGGTATTAAGAAGGGAGACAAGGTTGCCTTTCTCTGCCGCAATCTGCCGCCGCTGCTGGAGGCTCACTACGGTGTCCCGCAGGCGGGCGCGGTGCTGGTCACTCTCAACATTCGCTTCTACAGCCGGGAGCTTTCCTACATTCTGAACCACTCCGAGTCTAAAGCCCTCTTTGTGGATGAGACGTTAGCTGACCACATCGACCCCAAAGATATACCCGGTGTGAAGGTCATTATCGGTATTGCCGACGAGGGAAAACGGTCGGACATCGCCCAGAAGTTTGCCTGGATGGAATACGAAGACTTCCTGAAACAGGGCAGTGATAAGTATGTCAGACCAGACCTGAGAGATGAAAACGACCCTATCAGCATCAACTATACCAGCGGGACGACGGGGTTGCCCAAGGGGTGCGTTTATACCCATCGCGGCACGTATATCCAGGCGCTAGTCCAGACCATCGAGGCGGGGCTGAACGTTGACTCCGTGTTTCTCTGGACTTTGCCCATGTTCCACTGCAATGGGTGGTGCCGCACCTGGGCGGTTGCCTGCCAGGGCAGCACCAGCGTCTGTATGCCCCGACCAGACCCTCCTGAGGTATATCACCTCATGGTCAAAGAAGGAGTGACGCATATGTGCGGCGCGCCCATCGTCTGGGCGCGGCTCGGGGAATACATGGATGCGCGTGGTCTCAAGTTCCCGCACCGTGTTAAGGTCGAGTTTGGGGGTGCTGCCCCACCCCTTAAGGTGATTCAGTCGATGGAGAGCAAGGGAGCAGAAGTCATCCACGGCTACGGTTTGACTGAGTCGCTTGACGGTATGACCATCTGTGAACGGCAGCCTGGCTGGAATGAGCTTCCCCTGGAGGAACGGGCTAAGCTGAAGTGTCGGCAGGGAGTGCCCAATGTTGCCGCTGGCGAGGTCAGGGTGGTCGATGAGAATATGCAGGATGTTGCGGCTGATGGGGTGACCCTGGGAGAAATTGTTGGCCGGGGCAATGTTCTGCTGAAGGAGTATTACAAGCAACCTGAAGAGACGGCAACCGCCTTCAGTGGCGGGTGGTTCCATACCGGTGATGGCGCGGTGATACACCCCGATGGTTATCTTGAGATAAAAGACCGCTTCAAGGATGTTATCAAGAGCGGTGGGGAACTGATTTCTAGCATCGAGGTGGAAAATATTGTCTGTGAGCACCCGGACGTTGCTGAAGCCGCCTGCTTTGCCGTAAAGGATGAGGAATGGGGTGAAATAGTCAAGGCACTGGTCACACCAAAGCCGGGAGTTCGCCCTACAGCCAAAGAGATTATCGATTTCTGTCGAGCGCGCATTGCCCATTATAAATGCCCCAAATTGGTCGAGTTTGGCGAGATAACGCGCAGCTCTACGGGAAAAGTCCTGAAGGATGTCCTGCGCAAAAGGGAGCAAGTGCAGAACTCCGGGGAGGGGAAAACAAAATGAGCCTTATTCGCGGTAGGTTTCAGAAGGAAGCGGCTAAGTCCGTAACGGATTATACCGTCTCCACCCATTTTGACTGGCGACTGTATCGTCAGGATATTGCCGGGAGCATCGCCCATGCCAGAATGCTGGCGAAGCAGGGCATCATTTCCCCAAAAGAGGCTGAGATTATTGTCGACGGCTTGACTTCTATCCGTGAGGAAATCGAGCAGGGCAAGTTTCAGTTCAAGCCAGAGATGGAAGATGTGCACATGAATATTGAAGCCAGACTTATCGAGAAGGTGGGTGAGGTAGGGAGGAAGTTGCACACCGCCCGCTCCCGCAACGACCAGGTGGCTCTGGACCTGCGCCTTTTTGCTAAGGAAGCAATCTCTGATACCATCGCAAAACTGAAGGAATTTCAGCGGGCTTTGATTGCTGTGGCGGGAGCCAACAAGAATGTGGTGATGCCGGGCTATACCCATCTCCAGCCAGCCCAGCCGGTGCTGCTGGCGCATCATCTCCTCGCCTATTTTGAAATGTTCCAGCGCGATATCGAGCGCTTCAACGACTGTCTGAAGCGGACGGATGTTATGCCTCTGGGCAGCGGCGCTCTAGCGGGCGTAAC
>CAZHRL010000102.1:0-4472 GCA_964534815.1 uncultured Dehalococcoidales bacterium
GGGACATGTGATAGGTGAAGGTATTGACCACCACGTCCCCTTTTCTAAATCCCGCCGCCCAGAAAGCCTTGGCAAACCACTTGATGCCGGCATGCTGAATCGGCTCATAGATGAGACCGGGGGAAATAAAAATGCGGTCGATATCTTCCGTAGGGATAGCCAGAAAGCCACCATAAGGTGGGTTTTTCTGCTGGAGCTCAATCAGGTCGTTCTTCCGGATAATGGGGAGCTTTTCCAGGTCTTTCGCCGTCTTAATCTGGGATGGGTTGACTCCCGCCCGGTCAAACATCTCCTTGACTGAGGGAGCGTTACGGTAAGCATGAGCCACCGTTTGCTGTAACCTCTGGCTGGCAAACTTCTCCCTTGTCTCTGCCGACATTATCTCGAGGTCGTCGAAGTATTCGCCACGCTTATCGTGAAACATCATAGCCATCGCTTGCGCCTCTTGTAGTGCTTTACCTCCCGGTAGCTCTTCTTGGTGCCCAGCGCTGAGAGGCCCATATAGAATTCCTTGACATCCTCGTTGTTCTTCAGGAAATCAGCCGTGCCATCGAGGACAATCCGACCGTTCTCCATCACGTGACCATAATGAGCGATGCCCAGAGCTACTCTGACATTCTGCTCCACCAGCAGCACCGAGGTCTTCTGCTCTTCGTTGAAGCGCTTGATGATATTGTAGATTTCCTCCACCAGCAGTGGTGCCAAGCCCAGCGACGGCTCGTCAAGCATCATCAGCTTGGGAGTAGCCATCATGGCACGACCGATGACCAGCATCTGCTGCTCGCCACCGGAGAGATAGCCGGCGATATTGTGCCGCAATTGCTTGAGCCGTGGGAAGTAGTCGTAGACCATCTCCATATCACGTTTCACGGCATTACGGTCTTGGCGGTGAAAAGCACCCACGAACAGATTTTCCTCAGCAGTGAGGTGCTCAAAGACGCGACGTCCCTCAAGAGCCTGCACAATGCCCAGCTTACCTATCTCTTCGGCGCTTTTCTTATCGATTCTCTCGCCATTCCATTCGATGCTGCCATCGGTTACCTCCCCTTCTTCCACGTGGAGCAGCCCCGAGATTGCCTTGAGAGTGGTGCTTTTGCCCGCGCCGTTAGCGCCAAGGAGAGCAACAATGACG
Organism: uncultured Dehalococcoidales bacterium; assembly: GCA_964534815.1. Lineage (GTDB taxonomy): Bacteria > Chloroflexota > Dehalococcoidia > Dehalococcoidales > CAZHRL01 > CAZHRL01. Next base: position 1,133 of record CAZHRL010000102.1, read on the forward strand.
CCATCATCCACAGTCAAAGAGACGCCATGCAGCACCCTGATGACATTGAGATAGGTAACCTCAATGTTATTCAGTTTCAGCATATTGAACCTTTGGCACAGGAGCCCCCGCTGGAGCGGGGGCTCTCCCTTTAATTATTTGCCAAACCAGTCAAAGTCTTCGTACTTAATCAGCGGCGCTTCGAACCAGTCAGTAACGGGCACAATCTTGCCACTCTTTATCTGGAAGACCCTGACCGACTTGGCGAAGCGGTTGTCGCCCGGAGTGTAGCTGACCGGGCCATGCAGACCGCCAACATCAAAGTTCTTCAGTTTCTTAAAGCCAGACTCTTCGACGGTCTGCGGGGTCAGCTTGTCAACACCGACATTCTCGATTGCCAGCCTTAGAATCTCGGCTACAATCAAGCCTTCCGCCCACGAGGTGATATAGTCCATGTTGCCGTAGTCTTCAGGGTGGAGTTTCTGACAGTACTCGGTCATCTTAGCCATACCGGGCACATTATCGCCCCAGTTTACCGTAGGATAGACGCCATAGACTCCTTCACAGTCGGCTCCGGCCAGTTCAACCAGTTTGCTGGTGATGCTGGCATGACCCAGACCGATGGTGACGCCGGGATACATGCCTAATTCGACAGCATTCTTGATAAGGATGGAGGTGGGCTGCGGCGTGCTGGAGATATAGAGGACATCGGGCTTCAGCGCCTTGATTCGGGTAAGGCTTTCTATCTCGGAAACCGTGGTCGTCGCATGTTCTTCCACCGCCACAATCTCGATGCCCAGCTCATCGGCTAAGGCTTTGGCGGCATCGCGAGCGCCGTAGCCGGTGGAGTTGTTCAGGAGGTGCAGAGCCATCTTGGGCTTTCCTGAGCCCTTCCAGATGTTCTCAAGGTAATACGTGGCGAAAGCTGCCCAATCATCGCCATAATCAGGCGTTTGAGCATAGATATGCTGTGGGGGATGGATGCAGGAAGGAGCGCTGAAGACAGTAAAGCCAGGGAAATTAGCCCGGTTGGCAATCTCCATGGATGCCTGCATATCTTTGGAAGCATTGGTGGTGAAGAACAGGCAGCCACTATTGATAATTTCCTGGATTATGGTAGCGTCTTTAGCCGCATCATATTCGCTGTCACGCCAGAGCACTTCAATCTGGTGTCCTTCGACGCCACCAAGCTCTTCATTAATGTATTTGATGGCATCGAGCTTAGCGTTGCCCATCGGGCGTCCTTTTTCCGCAGCGGGACCAGTATAGCAGATGCTGAAGCCTACCTTTAAGGTTTGCTGGGGCTTGGCAGCACAGCCGCCACTTAACACGGGTATGAGAGCAAGAATCAATGCCAGACATACCGCTCCGACTACCATTAAGGGCTTTTTCCAGTTCATTTCATTCCTCCTTCTTAAATATACTTCCCATGTCTTTAAATGCTGCATGGTGTTACATTGTCTTACCCCCTCCTTCTAATATGCGCTAGTATGAGAAAGGCCAGAGTCGGTAGGCTGCCTTAGAAAGCGCCCACCGATGCGCTAGTCCCCTTGGCTCCAGTATCAGAAATAGTATAATGGCTAACCCGAACAGCATTGGCCCGATGCCCGTGGTAAATCCAGCGGGCAGAGCGAGGGAGCTTTCCAGAATAGGCGATACGAAGGTTATTCCCACCTGAAGGAGCCGGATAAAAATGACGCCCAAAATGGGTCCGACGGTGGTGCCCAGACCTCCGATGATAATCATACCGATATAAAGTATCGAGTCCATCATACTGAAATTCTCAGCATTCAGAAAGCCAATCCAGTGGGCAAGCAGAGAGCCCGCAATCCCGGCCAGGAAGCAACCGATAAAGAAGGCGAGGAGTTTATAGCGGAAGAGGTTAATCCCCATCACCTCCGCCGCCAGGTCATTATCCCTGATGGCGATGAAGGCTCTGCCCACCCTCGTCCGCGCCAGATTCTTGGCAAAATAGATAACGATAATCGTAATCACCACGATGAGGTAGAACTGGCTAGTCTGGGTGATAAGAGAGATGCCGCCAATGGAAGCGGGCGGCACACTGATGCCAGTGAAGCCGCCGGTAACGCCAGCCCAGTGATTGATGACCCAGATGATGATAAACTGAGCGGCAATGGTGCTGATGGCCAGATAAAAACCCTTGACACGCACCGAGGGAATGCCAAAGATAAGTCCGACAAATCCCGCCATAAGACCAGCGGAAATCAGCCCTACCAAGAAAGGAAGCTCGAGTCGATTGGTCAGCACGGCAGAGGTATAGGCGCCAACGGCAATGAAGCCGGCATGACCGATGGATAGCTGTCCGCAGTATCCAGTCAAAATACTCAGTCCGGTAGCAGCGATGATGGTGATGCCGATAAGATTGGCAACGCTCAGCCAGTAGTTACCCCAGTAAAGAGGGGCAGTGAGCAGCAGAACGAACAAAAGGAAGAGCCACACCCAGTGAGTCTTCGTGCGGAAGATTGCCATATCCTGGGCGTAGGAATAACTACGAGTACCAGAGGGTAAATCCAATTTCTAAATCCTTTCTATGCGGACTTCTCCAAATAACCCGTACGGCTTCAGAAACATAACGATAATGATGATAACAAATGGGATGACCTCCTTGACACCGGGCCAGGTGAGTGATGTGAGATAGCCTCCGCCAAGATTCTCTGCCAGACCGATAATCGGCCCAGCGACGATGGCGCCAAGGAAAGAGTCCAAGCCACCCAGGATGACCACGGAAAATGCCTTAAGCCCCGTCTCCACTAGCCCAAAGGTAATACCGCCGATGCTGGACATGAGGATACCACCTATCGCTGCCAGCACGCAGGTGAATATCCAAGCCATGGAAAAGATTCTGGTTACCGGGATGCCACAGGCTTGCACCGCCATCTGGTCATCAGCCGTGGCCCGCATGGCAATACCCATCTTGTGGTACTTGAAAAAGAGAGATAAAAGACCAAACAAGACCAGGGAAATGCCCGCCGCCCAGAGGTACTCCTGAGAGACGACTGCTGTGCCAACATGAATTGTCCCTTCTGGGAAAATACGCGGCAGTGCCGCCACGCTCTTCGGCCAGACAAAACTCACTGCTCCTTGAATAAAGAAAGCCAACCCCAGCGTCACCGTAATTAGAGCGAGGATGGGTTGAGCGATGAGTGGACGCAGGATAATACGCTCAATGAGCCAGCCCAGCACTATGGAAAAGATAAGAACCAGAAGAAAACCAAGCCAGAGAGGAAGACCAACCTGAACCAGCATCGCATAGGTAAACCAGGAAGAAAGGAGCACCAGTTGCCCCAGCGCCAGGTTGGCAACACCGCTTGACTTCCAGATTAAGACAAAGCCCAGCGCG
>CAZHRL010000103.1:0-4453 GCA_964534815.1 uncultured Dehalococcoidales bacterium
GCCATTTTCCAGGACTGCCGTGTCTTCAATTCTGACGCCACCCCACCCCGGCAGGTAAATTCCCGGCTCAATAGTAAAGACCATGCCGGAAATGAGCTTATCGTTTGAATTGGGACCGAGGCGGGGAGACTCGTGGGGGGCTAAGCCAATGCCATGCCCCAGCCCGTGTCCGAACGCTTCACCGTAGCCTGCCTGCTCGATAATTCTCCGGGTGAGACTATCCGCCTGGGTGCCGGTTATGCCTTGTTCGATTTGGGCTATTGCTGCCGACTGTGCTTTAAGAACAACATCATATACTTTTTTGAAGGTGTCATCGGGAGAGCCGGGGCAGACGGTGCGGGTGAGGTCGCTGACATAGCCCTCAACCCTGGCACCGATATCAATGACGACTGGCTCACCAGCGTTGATGCTACGCGACGAGGGTCTGGCATGGGGCAGAGCCGAGTTGGGACCCGAGGCAACGATAATCTCAAAGGGCGCGGTCTGGCTGCCCTGCTCCCGCATGAATTTTTCAATCTCCCAGGCAACCCCTAGCTCAGTCATCCCGGGGTGAATCCTGTCCTCGATGCAATTGAAGGCGCTGTCAGATATCTCGACGGCTCTGGTAATGAGTTCGATTTCCTCCGGCTCTTTGATGGTACGGAGCGATTCGACCGCTCCTCCGAATGGGATGAGACCAACCTCGTCGCCAAGCTCCTCCAGTATGTCGGCTAACCGGTGATACTGGGCAAAGCTGAGGTGCTCGGCTTCGAAACCAAGCCTTTTTGGTGACTGCTCAGCTATAAGCCCGGGGAACCAGTTAGCGACATCGTTGGTTATCCGGAAAATCTCGTAATCAGGTGCCTGCCCTTTTGCCTGCTCGATATAGCGAAAGTCGGTCGCCAGAATAGCCTTTTGAGAAGTGATGAGCAGGAACCCGTAGGAGCCATTGAAGCCCGAGAGGTAGTAGCGATTTTCCGGCTGAGAGATAAGGATGGCGTCTGTCCCCTTCTCTGCCAGCTTCTGGCGTAGCTTTTTCAGTCGCTCACTTATTCTCATCTCTTTTCTCTTTTGCCATCGGGTGGGCAGAGAGGTAGACCTTTCTCGCCTGGCTTTTTGTGACGTGGGTGTAAATCTGGGTGGAAGAGAGGCTGGCGTGTCCCAAAAGCTCCTGCACCACTCTCAGGTCAGCGCCGCCATCGAGAAGATGTGTGGCGAAGGTGTGGCGCAGCATGTGAGGATGCACCCTTTTCTTGATGCCGGCTCTGGCAGCATACTCCTTCAGCAGCAACTGCACAGACCTCTCCGTCAGACGTCCTCCGTAGCGATTGACGAAAAGGGCTTTACTGGTTTTTTTATCTCCCAGCAGCTCAGGTCTGCCCTTTTTGAGATAAGCAGTTAAGGTTTCAGCCGCTGGCTTGCCCATGAGCACTACCCGCTCCTTAGCGCCTTTTCCCCAGACGCGGATTTCATGGGTCTCGAGGTCAACCTGCCCGACATCAAGGCTGGCAATTTCGCTGACTCTGAGTCCGGAGGCGTAGAGCAACTCGAGAAGGGCACGGTCGCGCTGTCCCTGTGGGGTGGATAAATCGCGGGCTTCCAGCAGACGGTTTATCTCATCCTGGCTGAGGAAGGCGGGCAGCCGTTTGTCCAGCTTGGGCGAGGTGGTGTTGGCTACGGGGCTGACGGCAATGATTTCTTCACGCTGGAGGAAGCGATAGAAGGAGCGGATAGCGGAAAGCTTGCGGGCGATGCTTGCCTTGACGAATGTCCGCTCTGTAAGATTAGATAAGTATCTACGTATGACTTGTTTATCTACCTCATTCAACGTGCCAATCTTTTCGTCCTTGAGGAAGTTGAAGAAGTCCAGCAAATCGGTTCTGTAATTGCGCACTGTATTAAGTGCAGCGTTCTTCTCTGCCTCAAGGTAATTGATGTATCTCTGGAAAAGCTCTTGCATGACTAGCCCTTGGCGCTATCCTCTACCTTGCCTTTATAGTTGCACTTGGTACACTTCGCCCACTTATCTTTATATACGGTGAGCAACCCGCCGCAGTTGGGGCAGGGCTGGGGCAAAGGCTTATAGTTTGTGGCAAAGTCGCAGTTGGGGTAGCTGCTGCAGCCGTAAAAAGTGCGTCTTTTCTTATTCAGCTTCTGAATTATCTCACCTTTGCCGCATTTGGGACACTTCACCCCGGTCTTGAATTGATAGGGCTGCGTATATTTGCACTCCGGGTAGCCGCCGCAGGAGAGGAACTTCCCGTAGCGCCCGTATTTAACGACCAGAGGTTTGCCACACCTGGGGCAGACTTCACTTGTTGTCTCGATCAGTTGCACCTTCTCGGCAACGGAAAAGGCGTTATCCAGGCTTTTCTCAAAGGGGGTGTAAAAGTCCTGTACCACCTGCACCCAGTCCTGCTTTTTATTGGCTATCTCATCCAGTTCCTCTTCCATTTTCGCTGTGAACTCAACATTGATGATGTCGGCAAAGTGCTTCGTCAGCATGTCGTTAACTACGAACCCCAGTTTTGTCGGCTGGAAGCTGCCTTTAACTTTAGTCACATATTCCCGGTCCTGGATGGTGGCGAGGATGGGGGCGTAGGTGCTCGGTCGCCCGATGCCGTATTGCTCCAGTATCTTGACCAGCGTGGCTTCGTTGAAGCGGGGCGGTGGCTGAGTAAAACGCTGCTCGGTAAAGAGGTCAATGAGCTTGAGCTCATTCCCTTTCTCCAGCAGGGGCAGCGGCGATGTCTTCTCCTCTTCCTCAGCCCCGTCCTTGCTCTCAATGTAAAGAATTATAAAGCCGGGGAACCTGTTTACCGAGGTCGAGGTGCGGAGAAGATAAGCCGTCTTGGCGGCTGAGCAATCAGCTTCAATATCCACCGTAGTGCTGTCGAAGATAGCCGACGCCATCTGGCTGGCCAGCATCCTTTTCCAGATAAGCTCATAAAGCTTGAACTGCTGGGCGTTAAGATATGGCTTCAACTGAGAAGGCTCGCGCTGGATTCTGGTAGGGCGGATGGCTTCATGGGCTTCCTGCACCCATTTGCTGCTGCGGGCAAAGGTACGGGCGTGCGGGGGCAGATATTTAGCGCCAAATTTGCTCGCGATGTATTCTCTGGCTTCCACTACCGCCGAATGTGCCACATGAGTGGAGTCAGTTCTCATATAGGTAATGAGACCCATACTTCCTTCGTTGCCAATGGGCAGACCTTCATAGAGTTGCTGAGCGATGAGCATGGTCTGGCTGGCGGAGAAACGGAGCTTGCGCCAGGACTCCTGTTGCAGGGTGCTGGTGATGAAAGGCGGCGCCGGCTGGCGGACGACCTTCTTCATCTTTACCTTTAATACTTTATATGATGCCCGCCTTAGCTCGCTGGCAACCCTATCGGACTCTTGCCTATTATTGATTTCGAGCTTAGCGCCGGTGGCAAGTCCCACCAGAGTGGCGCGGAAGGTTATCTTTTCTGCGGCAGGCTTCTTCTTTAACTCCGCCTCGATTACCCAGTACTCTATCGAGACGAAGCTCTCAATCTCCCGCTCCCGGTCGACGACAATCTTGAGGGCTACAGACTGGACTCTGCCGGCAGAGAGACCCCTTCTCACCTTGCGCCAGAGCAACGGGCTAATCTTATAGCCTAAAAGCCTGTCGAGAACACGGCGCGCCTGTTGGGCATTGACCAGGTTCATATCAATAGCGCGGGGATGCTGGAAAGCCTGCTCTACAGCCTCTCTGGTGATTTCGTGGAAGACAACGCGGTGGTAGGGTGTATTATCAGTCCTGGTTACCTCTGCCAGATGCCAGGAAATGGCTTCCCCCTCGCGGTCAGGGTCGGTAGCCAGATACACCACGGCTGCCTTCTTCACCGCTTCCTTCAGCTCTTTGACAATCTTGCTCTTCGCTCTGGGCACTACATACCCGGGCTTGAAACCGTTTTTTATATCAACTCCCAGCCTGCTTTCGGGCAAATCCCGGATGTGCCCCAGCGAGGCTTTTAGAATATAACCTGAACCCAAAATCTTGCTCAGAGTGCGGGCTTTCGCCGGCGACTCCACCATAACCAGATTCTTTTTCATACTATCTATTCAACCTTTACCTGATACTCTTCTCTCCGTTCACGAGCCAGCACGTAGTTCATCGCTCCCATCTGCTTCACCATGCCCTTTAGCTCCATCATCGCTAGAGTGCTGCTTACCGTGGACATGGGGAGACCGCTGCCGCGACAGACTTCATCGATATGAGTTGGCTCAGCACTCAGTTGCTTGAGCAACAGCGACTCGGTCTCAGAGGGCGGGATGAGCTCTTTCATCTCTATCTGGTGAGCGACAGTCATCAGATTCAGCTCTTCCAGTATGTCAGTATAGTCGCAGACCAGCTTGGCTCCCTCCTGAATAAGACTGTTCGTGCCCTGGCTGGTGGGTGAAAGGATGCTGCCCGGAATAGCGAAGACCTCTCTGTCTTGTTCCAGGGCGA